>NZ_DALZSV010000006.1:0-79823 GCF_032014955.1 Moraxella sp. CTOTU47724 | reverse complement strand
CCCAATGGCATGCTTGCAATTGTGCCGCATTTGGGAACATGGGAAATCATGAATGCGTGGCTCAACCAGTTTGGTGCACCCACCATCATGTATAAACCCGTGAAAGGTGAACAAGCCAATCAGTTTGTGCTACAAGGGCGTCAGCGCCTAAACGCAACTTTGGTACCAACCGATGCGACTGGGGTCAAAGCGATTTTTAAAACCTTAAAAGCAGGCGGTTTTAGTATCATATTGCCTGACCATGTCCCTGACCCATCTGGCGGTGAAGTGGTGCCTTTTTTTGGTATTCCGACATTGACCAGTACCCTTGCTAGCAAATTAGCCAGTAAAACCAAATGTAGCTTGGTAGGTTTGACCTGTGTACGCCGTGACGATGGACAAGGCTTTGATATTTATTGTGATGAGTTAACTGACCCCGCCTTGTATGACAAAAACATGGTGACAGCGACAACCGCGATGAACCACGCAATCGAGCGGATGATTGACCGTTTCCCCAGTCAATACATGTGGGGCTATAAGCGCTTTAAACGTGTGCCAGGATTTCCGGTTATTTATAATGCAGAGCCATCCATCGCAGTAGCGGTTCGCCAGCGTTATCCAAAACTTAGCAATCATGATATTATCAATTCACTTACTTAATATGATAATCATTGACTTATGACTTTACCAAATTATACTTCAGCGCCTACTTTGCCTGATGAAAACCGTTACATTATTTGTATGAAATGGGGCACCAAATATGGTGCTGAGTACGTTAATCGCCTGTACAATATGGTAAACAGACATTTGACGTTGCCCTTTCAAATGGTATGTTTGACCGATGATAGCACAGGGATAGATGCCAACGTCAAATGCTACTCAATTCCTGAGCTCAATTTACCCAGTAATATTCCTGAACGTGGCTGGAAAAAACTGACCACCTTTAGCCCTGAATTATATGATTTAAAAGGCACGGCGTTATTTTTGGATATTGATATTGTGATTGTCGATAATATTGATTGCTTTTTTACGTATCAAGCGCAGCACGATGACAGTGTGGTGATTATCCGTGATTGGAAAAAACCGTGGCGTATGGTGGGTAATTCATCAGTGTATCGCTTTAAAGTCGGACAACATACTTATCCGAATTTGTTATCAAATTTTGAGCAAAATTTTGACACGATTCGTAGCCAAGTACGCCATGAGCAAGCTTACCTATCCAATTATTTGCGTGAGCATCATCACCTTGAATATTGGGATGCGTCTTGGTGCGTGAGCTTTAAATACCAATGTGTGCAGCCATTTCCCTTAAGTTTTGTCAAACCGCCTATTCTGCCCAAAAATGCTAAAATAGTCATTTTTCATGGTGAAGTGAATCCGCCTGATGCCATCATGGGTAAAAGCGGTAAGTGGTATCGTAAGGTATTACCAACCAACTGGATTAGGGATTATTGGCGATGAGTGTTTCCTCAATAAAAAAGCCCACAGGCTGGAAACGCAAAGCAACTTTGTTATTTAAAAGTGAAAAAATCTTAGGTGCAGAGCCGATTTTTGCCTATTTCACGCATTTGTCGTTGGCGACCATGAAAGACACGCTGATCACGCCCGATTTGCAGATTTTTGACAGTGAGATTACGGTTAATGCGAGTGAGCCGAAACGGTTTAAGGATTTGCACAGTCATTTTACAAATTTACAACATGAATTTTTAGGGCAACCTTTACTGTGCTTGTACCATGCGGTATTGGTTGTATTGTTACGCCGAAAGTTTGATAGCGTAAACGTTTTTCAGGCGTTTGAACAGCTTTGGCAGTCGGAACAAGATTTTTTATGGCATAACTTATCCTTGCGATGGTTAGTATCTTCAGCGGATACCTTTGTGGATTTTAGCCCCAATCCTACTCGCCAAGCGATTTTTTTAAATATACCAACTTTAATCAATACCTTAAAAGTGTATGAAACAAAACTGGATTTGCTAACGGATAATAGTTTACCAAATCCCGATAAAGTCCAGGCTTATCAGCAAAAACATTTAGCCTTATATGACGGATTGCGTCATTTTCGACTTGGTACGGACGACACCTTGCACAATATGCGACAACGGTATGAAAAATTTGCTAACGTCGATAAATTTGCCGCTGACTTTTTGCTAACGGTTTTTGACCGTTTGCAAGCGGGTGAAACGGCGTTTGCTCTGATGCGACAGTATCATGAATCTGATTGGTGCGTGGGGGCAACGCGTGGCAAATAATCAATTCAAGCTACCTAATAATATTAATATTGCTATTGTCGATAGCGAATTTGACAATACTTACCTCACCCTACCGCCACAAAAATCGGTAAATATTCTTGCCTCTGGCTCAAGTATTCATTCAGCCAATTTAAATAAAATTAGCCAACAACCGTGTATCTTTGTGAATGGCAGCATTGAATTGATGGAGACATACGATTTTCAACAGCCCGTTGCCTATGTGATAACCGACCCCCGTTTTATTCGCCATAATTTGGCAATTTTGCAAAACCGTTATCATGGGCAATGTCCGCTTTATATCACCCAAACGGTGTTAGAAAAATTGGCAGATACTGACCGCAATTTGATTAAAAAATACGTTCAACATTTACGCCTGATTTATTCGGTGGAACGCCCGATTCGCCAACCCTCAAAGCATTTTTTGGCGAAATTTTTTAGAAAAAATAATAAACGTCTGCTGATGGATTTTGCTAACCATCCGCAGTTTGTGATTGAGGGACACGGCGATACCACGATTGGTGTAAGTTTGGATATTAGTCACGGCTTTGTCGAGGCAGGGACAGTGGCGTTTGTGGCGACGCAGTTAGCGTACCGTTTGGGCTTTAGCGAGATACATTTATATGGGATTGATTTAATCAACGCCCACGAACCCCGTTTTTATGAAAATGTACAAAACTCTGCCCCCAGTAAACTTGCCCCTGCCATTTATAACCGTATTGTGCCGTCGTTTGATTTATTGGCAAGCGTTTATCAACAGCAGGGCGTCATGGTTTATAATCATTCGCCTGTTTCTAAAGATTTGTTTAAAAATTTACCCTTTTTTGATTAACACTATTTTCTGAGTTTTTCTATGTCATTGACTTATCAACAGCTTAACAGCCCCGATAAATTTATTGTAGTGTGTTTTTTTACCCCCAATTATCACGACCATGCCTTACGCTTAAGAGGCACGTTGGATAAATTTCATCTCAATTATTATTTTGAGGAAGTGGCAGACGCAGGGTTTTGGGAAGCCAATACACGACTAAAGCCCATTTTTATTTTACGCTGTCTGCAAAATTTCCCTGATTACGGCATTTTATATTTGGATGCTGATGCAGGCGTGGTAAAACCGCTCAATTATTTTAACGAATTGGCAGAAAAAGACATCGATGTGGCATTTTATTACACTCGTGGTTTGCCGAATATGTCGCATGATTATTTGGCAAGTACG
Source organism: Moraxella sp. CTOTU47724 (assembly GCF_032014955.1). Lineage (NCBI taxonomy): Bacteria > Pseudomonadati > Pseudomonadota > Gammaproteobacteria > Moraxellales > Moraxellaceae > Moraxella > Moraxella sp. CTOTU47724. Next base: position 76,382 of record NZ_DALZSV010000006.1, on the reverse strand, counting down.
CTGTATTTTAACAACACGCACGCCTCGCACGCCCTTGTTCAGCAATGGATTGCCGAGCAAGTTGGCGGCAAACGCACACAAGTGGATCAAGATAGTCTTGACAGTGCGATGGCAAAGTTTAAAGGCAAAATCAAAGTGGAACCACTCAATGCGGGTTACATTAAGATTTTTGATAAAGATTATGACGGTGAGGTGTATATTGAGCAATACCAAGCCAGCCGTGAACAGCCGAAACTGCGCCGGCAACTTATTCGTAAAAGAAACCGTGCAATTGGTATAATCATAATGATTATTTTGGTATTAATTACCTATTATTCAATAAAGTAATCTATCTAAAGGTAATATTTGTCATATATAAAGGTTTTGCCCAACGTTGAATCTCATTACTAAGACGTTAGAGACTGGTTTTTTCTTTCTTGATTTCAGTTCCTCGTTCTTTTCTTAAGTCACTAGATATCAAAGCTTGATTAGCAGTGGTAGCAATTTTTTTGGCTTGAATAACAATAGCTGGTAATATTTGATAGGTAATAATGTTTTTTGGATATTTTTTGACATCAAATAATAAAATATCAATCGCTTCTAGCTGTGATAACCCTCGCACAAATGTCAATAATTGTGTGGCTCCAACTTTTGACAATATATATCCTGCGGCATTAATATGACGAGAGCGTAATTCATACACCCTATGTGTATTAGAATATAGAAACTCACTTGGTTTAGCAAGATATGCTCTGCGACTAGTTTTTTCTAGTTTTACAAAATCCATCTGATGATTTTTTAGCCAGTCAATTTGAGTAAGTAGTTTTTGGCTACTTTCACCTAGTATAATATCATCTTCAAAAATTCCTATATAATATAAGTTTTCATCAAGACAACGTTGCCATAAGCTGACATGACTTAATAAGCACGCCATCTCACCTGCGGTACAATGCGATGTGTCTGCTATCAACCCTAACTGTTGATAAACGCTGTCCGTATCAATCGGGGTAACTGCTTTAAAAAATGTAAAAGGTATGTTTTTCTTGCCAAACTCTTGCTGAGTATGGGCTTGACGTTCAGTGTTGGTGGCGACATTAATGACGTAGTTTTTTAGCATAAGTTACGTTTCCGACAAGCTATTTACCTTTAAGCTTACTGATAAAGTTTTTATACCATACTCGTTTTTTGGGTGGTTTTACCATTTTCTCAGGAGTACTAAAGCTAGTTGAACAATGAAAATTTGTGGTACTAAAAGTTTGATTTATCACTTCATCTACCCGTTTAACAAACAATTCAACATTTTTGGCATTTCGACTTTGAAATAAATGATACACGCTGTCATGAAATACCGTGCCAATCCCATAATAGCCATATGAACCTAGTAACCACACGCCATTTGGGGGTGAGGCTTCATAATAAGTAGGGTATAATGTACGATAGCGAATGCCAATTTCTTCTGCTTTATAAGATAGTTCTTCTGCCACATCAGCTCGATGGGTCGGCATAAATGACGGTTTTCCAAGCTTCGCATAGCAGGGAGGCGTGATAAAAAAGAACGCGGGTGAAGCAAATATGTGGCTGGCTGGGTGCTTGTGGTTCGACACTTGCGCACAACCCACAAAGGTATCATACTCATAGACATATTGTGCAGTTTGTAACACTATATCAGGCGTTAAGGGTATCACATCAGGCTCAATAATACCGATAACTTTTCTCGTCGATTGACTAACCACTCGGGTAAGCCATTCACCATGGGGAATATTTTCTTGAGTGTACTGTACATTTAATCCATAAAATGCCATGAGCTTTTTGTGACTGGCGAGAATGTCTGGGTTAAAGTTATCCCAATGAAAAGAGTGAAGCTCTACATCTGCTAAACTTAAAATTGTCATATCGCTCTTATTTACCTAATCAAAGAATTAAGATTTTTGAAAAATTGATTGTAACCAACTTGAGACCTTTGGTGTACGAGTAATGACATTGCCCTTATAGCGTTTATGCTTTTTTTTCGGAAACTCGCCAAACGGCGTAGTGCGATAGTTTTCAATACTATAGCCCGCTTGTATTGCCTCTTGATAATAGGTATCGAAAAGCTCAACCAAATCTTGACGAGGGTGCGGCAAAATCTGCCCATCAAACCAATGCGTTTTGCCCTCGGCTTGTAAGCGCGGTAAGGAATATTTATGGCTAAACTGCGTTCCCATGTCCGAATAATGCAAAATCCGAATATCCTCAATCGCTAAATCTTCGCCATCCACACAATTAAAGCTGTCTTGGTAGAGCTGTATGAGTTGCGGATTGGCTTTAAATTTTGCCATCATTTTGCTATGGCTCTCAGGATCGGCTTGTAGCTGGACTATAGGCTCAAGATAATCCTTGGCTTTTTGGCAATCCCATACGCAGGTGCACAGTCGCATCAAATCGCCATCGCCTTTAGCCGCAAGAATCGCCTCATCGGATATCGGGTGCTGCCACAATTTAGCGATATCGTCCAACATCACCATATCGGCATCCATATAAATCGCCCGTCCGCTAAAGCCACAATACTCAGGGATTGCCCAACGAAAGCCCGAAAACGGGGTCGCCCACTTTTCGGTATGCCAGCCCTCGCCTGTTTGCGGATTGGAATACCATACGCTGCTTGGGTCACGGCTTAACTGCATCCAGATAATCTCGACAGGCTCGCTGGTATGTTTGTGCAAGCTATAATCTAGCACCATCATCTGCTCAAGGTCGCTGTTATTAGGGTCACAGCCGATAAAAATTTTGATAGGTTGGTCTAAGTTCGCCATAGTTTATCCTCTATTCTCGCCAATGCGTTGCCACCCAATCAGTCGGCAAAATAAAATGGCGTAAATGCGAAATCGGTTTTTTGATTTTTTCAGCGGTGAATAATTGCGCCAAATGGTCTTTGGCAGTATCGGCAGAGTTTTTGTTGTATTGTCCTGCAATCGCATTTTGCGGATACAAATCTCCAGGGAAAATAATAATGCGTGCATCATGGGGCAGTTTTGGCGGGATAAAATAATTTAGCGGAAATGGCTGGCGGCATTTGCGGCGAAAATGCACCACCCACTCTTTGGGAAAAAGCTTAACACCACCTGGGGCATTGCGAGTGACAAAACGCTGCTCAAAGCGATATTTATCCGCCACGCCTTGTGGATCGGCACGGAATTTTTCTAGCAAACTAACCAAACTACCGACTTTAAAGCGAAAACACGAGGTTTGACCTAGCTTCTCTAAAGGGTTACTTGGGTTATAAGATAACACCGTCTGATCGTCATCGCCAAAACTAAAAAAGTCGTCAAGGCTACCCACTATGACTACATCAAGATCTAAAAACAATACCGTTCCTGTGACATTGCCAAGCTGTGCATTCCAAAGCCGTGACTTAGGCCATTTACCAAGGGTATTGGTAGGCATCACAATATCACTGGGCGGCAAATCCTGACATTCTACTTCAGGACGGATGCCATCGGTATTGTCGGTAAAACAGACAAAGCGAAACGGCGGGTTGATATTACGGCTTACCATTCCATAGAGTTTATTAACGTAATCTGCGCCATATTTGGTGCCCCATTTGATACAAATAATTTGTTTAAGCGGGGTGGTTGCACTCGATGTTGTCATGTCACTTCCAAAGTACCGATAATTTTTCAAAAAATAAGGATAGTCATTTTAACATAACTATCCTTTTATTTTCACTTATCTACAATTTTACCGATTATTCATCCACGTAGCTGAGCCAGTGCGCGTATTTATCATTTTTGCCTTGCACCACGTCAAAAAATAGACTTTGCAGTTTTTCGGTGATTTCACCACGCGCGCCGCAGCCAATGACGTGGTCATCATATTCACGAATTGGGGTAATCTCAGCAGCAGTACCTGTCATAAAGATTTCGTCCGCGATATAAAATTCATCACGGGTGATTCTACGCTCATGCACTTTAATGCCCAAGTCCTGTGCAAACTGTATCACCGTGCGACGGGTAATGCCATCCAATGCACCCCCTGACAAATCTGGAGTATGCAGTTCACCATCTTTGACCAAAAATAAGTTTTCCCCTGAGCCTTGACAAACATAGCCTTGGGTATCCATCAATACCGCTTCATCATAGCCATGACGGGTAACTTCTTGATTTGACATGATAGATACTGGGTAGTTGCTGACGGCTTTGGCTTTACACATGGTGACGTTTGGGTGGTGATGAGTAAAACTTGAGGTTTTTACCCGGATGCCTTTTGCCATGCCTTCTTCACCCAGATAAGCGCCCCAAACCCAAGCGGCAACGATGGTGTGAATGCTATTATCTTTGGCAGCGATACCCAATTTTTCAGAACCGACCCAAATCAATGGGCGAAGGTATGCCGATTCAAGGTTATTTTCACGTACCACGGCTTTTTGTGCTTGTAATACTTCTTCATACGAATAGGGTACAGCAAGCTGGAAAATTTTAGCTGAATTTAGCAGGCGCTGGGTATGATCTTCTAGACGAAAAATCGCCGTGCGTCCATCATGGGTTTTGTAGGCTCGAACCCCCTCAAATACGCCCATCCCGTAGTGGAGTGTATGGGTTAATACGTGGATTTTGGCATCACGCCAGTCTACCATGTTGCCGTCCATCCAGATAAAACCATCACGGTCTGCCATGCTGGGAATTGTTGCCATTGATTACTCCTAGTGTTTTGTTTGAAATTAAAAGTGCTTTGTTTAAATAAAAAGTTTTTGTTTGAAATAAAAATTGAGGTTACATCTATTCTGGACGCTGCCCGATTAAACGATGCCATTGCGCATCAACAAAATTACGCAGCTCATGCCACTGGGCTTCATCCACCAGTATTGGCTGCTCTGCCAAAGCCAAGCGATGCGTCATACTGCGGATGCGAAGATAAGCGTGCGTTAGCTGTTGGCATATTTCGGTTTCGATAATACCTGTTTTGGCAAGCGCTTCAAAGATACGCACATTGTCACTCCAAACTGCCAACGCAGGATAACTATTGGCATACGCCAAGACAGCAAACTGGGCAATAAATTCAATATCAACCAATCCGCCTGCATCTTGTTTCAGATGAAACAACCCTTGCTGCTTGGTATGCGGTTTGCTGCCCAAATGGTCTTGCATCTTATGCCGCATGGTGGACACTTCGATACGGACACTATCTTTATCGCGCGGCAGACACAATACTTCTTTACGAATTTGGTCAAATCGCGTCATCACCCGGCTATCGCCACAAATGGCACGAGCGCGAACCAACGCTTGGTGTTCCCACGCCCAAGCTTTGTGCATTTGGTAAAGTTCAAACGCATGGGTAGATACCACCATCATACCCGCTTGACCCGAAGGACGCAGGCGCATGTCAATCTCATAGACACGACCATCGCGCGTTTGGGTGGTCAAATAATTCATCAGTTTTTGGGCAAGGCGTGCGGCAAACTTCATACCGCTGATGGGTTTTTCACCGAGCGTCATCGCTTCTTCATCAATGTCATGAATAAACACAAGATCAAGATCTGAGCTATAACTCATCTCAAGCCCGCCAAGCTTACCATAACCGATAATCGCAAAGCCATTATGCGCCTCACTCACAGGCTCGCCTTGGGCATTGACAGGATAGCCATGTTTTTTTACCAATTCACCAAATACCCGTTGCAACGCTTTTTCAAGCACCACTTCAGCGATAAAGGTGAGTGAATCAGAGACTTTCATCAACGGTCTATCCGCCAACACATCACTCGCCGCCACTGCCAGGACTTGGGTTTTTTTGAAAAAGCGAAAGGCGTTGAGTAGCCCTTCTTCATCATTAGGCTCTACCCGTAACAACTGCTGACGCAGAATGTCACTAAGTTCTGCCTTATCAGGTAAATGACGGTATTTTTCACGGATAAATGAATCTAGCAAAACAGGATAACTTACCAATTCGCTCGCAATCCAAGGGCTGGCTGCCAGCATGGGAATCAATTTGGCGGCTGCCGTTGGGTTTTCGGCAAACATGACCAAATAAATTGACCGACGACTTACTGCCTCTAGCAGTGTCAACATTCTAGGTAACGCCACATTGATTGCATCTTCGCTTAAATCAGAATGTAACAACCCATTGATTAGAATCGGATAAGCAGCATTTAAGCGAGTCTTGGCTTCTTCACTAAGCCCTGTGATGAGCTTGCTTTGCCAAAACTGGCTTAATTTATCTTTATTCTCAGCGCTTAATTTTTGCTCAAGCTCAGATAAATTGTGCTGATGATCCACTTGCAGTTGTTCATCAGACTGTTGGCGATCACTGACCAGCTCGTCAAAAGGTATTTTGACCATTTGGCGGTATTCATTGAGTTTGGCTAACAAAGCCGCCCAATCGGCAAACCCCAACACTTGGGCAAGCTGATGTCGCTGCATGGCGTCTTGGGGTAGTCGCTGGGTTTGTTCATCATTGATGGCTTGGATGCCATGCTCCAATCTGCGTAAAAAACGATAGGCTTGTGCCAATTGCTCATAGGTCACCGCATCGATAAAACCATGTTTTTCTAGTTGGCTCATCGCTTGTAGGCAGTTTTTTACTTTGATATCACTGACACGCCCGCCATAAATCAACTGAAACGACTGCACGATAAACTCAATATCACGGATACCACCTGCCCCAAGCTTGACATTGTCCGTATCTTGACGTTGTTCAACTTGGTTTTGAATCAGCGATTTCATCTCACGTAGTGCGGCAAAGGCACTATAATCAACATAATAACGAAATACAAACGGCTTGATAAGGGCTGTTAAGCTATCGCTAAAGGCGACAGGGTTGACGATTCTGGCTTTTAGCCAAGCAAATCGTTCCCACGCCCGTCCATGTTGGGCAAAATATTTTTCCAGTGCCGATAAATGAATTGCCAAATCACTGCCATCCCCCCAAGGACGAAGGCGCATATCAATGCGAAATACAAAACCATCTTGGGTGTTTTTATCAAGCAGATTAATGATGCCTTGACCCCATTTGGTAAAAAATTTCTTGTTATCGATGGATTTAGCAGCTTTTGACCCTGGTGGTTTTAATGGGTCAACCACCGTCTCACCTTGCCCCTGATGGACAAAAATCAAATCGATATCGCTTGATAAGTTGAGCTCTTCTGCGCCCATTTTACCCATGGCGATGATGGCTAAATCATCCTTATGTGGTTTATTTTTTTCATCAAAAAAATACGGCTCGCCATAGCGACTGATTAAATCTTGATACACATAGTCTTTGGCAAAGATGAGACAATAATCGGCAAATTTTGATAGCTCCCATGTCAGCTGCTCTAGACTAATCAGATTTAATGCATCTTGCCAAATCCAGCGCACCATCAACAAATTGCGTAGATGACGCAGCCCGCGCATCACGCTTGCTTCATCCGCCAATTGGTAATCTTCATCCAGCGTATAATCGCGTATTAAATCTTTGATATGTTGGACATCGAGCGTTTGGGTAAGCGGATAGCTTTTTAAAAAGCTTTGTGCAACGTTTGTTTTAGTCTGCCAATACTGATAGCCAAAATTACTCGCTTGCTGTAATACAGCGATTTGTTCTATCGTCGGTAAGAGTTGCGGCATTCTAATTTCCGTGTGGCAAATAAATAAACAGACTAAATAAACAGACCCACCTCATCGTGGTATATATAATAAGTACTAAGCATTCACGCTTGCGTATCGATACAATCAATCTTGTCCAATCAAGTTTGTACAATTAAGCCAACTTTGTACCATCAGGAAAGAAATTTAGCAATTAGCCTTGATTAAGTGCGGTTGATACAGGGTATTTTGCTCAACCTTACATTGCTTAAAGTTATCCTTATAGCCTAGCACAAACCGCTATTGTTGCAAATTTTTTTAGCACACAAACTTATAAATACTCGTTTGCGCGTAGCAAAATGTTTGTCATAGAAATAAAAACGTAAAAAATATTGGTAGTTATCAAATTTTCATATATGATGAAAAAAACAAGGAAGTAAAAGTCAATAAATTTATGTGAATATTGGGTCTATAGATTTTTTGTGAGCCTGATATCAATCACGTGTGACTGATTTTTTAGCCGCATGTGCATGTAAAAAAACCAACACATTTATTTTATAAACTATTTAAATCATTGAATTTTTTTATTACAACCAACAATCACAACAAACAAGGAGCGTACTGTGATGACAACGGACAACCCAACTGCAAACAAAAAAATTGCCCTCGTAACAGGTGCGCTAGGTGGTATTGGCACCGCTATTTGTCATGCGCTAATCCAAGCTGGCTATCACATCATTGCAACCTACACCCATAAAGCAGATAGCACGGTCAACCGCGGCGAAGCTTGGTTAGAAGAAGAAGGCTTGAATGCCAGCGATTTCACCTTTATTGAAACCAATCTCACTGACCATGAAGCCGCCACCAAAGCCATTCTCGATGCAATTGAAAAAGCAGGTCACATTGATGTGTTGGTAAATAACGCAGGTATCACCCGTGATACGACTTTCAAAAAAATGACTTATGAGCAATGGTCAGAGGTGATTGATACTAACTTAAAATCACTATTCACGGTCACCCAACCCGTCTTTAACAAAATGCTTGAGCAAAAATCTGGGCGTATTGTGAGTATCAGCTCAATTAATGGCTTAAAAGGTCAGTTTGGTCAAACCAACTACTCAGCCACCAAGGCGGGTATCATCGGCTTTAGTAAAGCGTTGGCACAAGAAGGCGCTAAATCTGGGGTGACCGTTAACGTGGTTGCACCGGGTTATACGGGTACTAAAATGGTGATGGCGGTGCCTGAAAAAGTAATGGAGAGCATCAAAGCAGGCATTCCAATGGGTCGTATCGCCCAACCTGAAGAGATTGCCGCTGCCGTGGTGTATTTGGTCAGCGATGGCGCTGCTTATATCACAGGTGAGACCATCAACGTAAATGGTGGTCAATACATGCACTAATGAGCTTGCCATCAAGCTTGCCATTAGCGGTTATAAACTAAATCGGTTATGAACTAAAAAAGACCCGTCATCGTGACTTGGTCTTTTTTGTGGTATGACGACATTGCTGATAACCGTTAACTTGCTGGTAACTTACTTGGCTGTTAATTTTTTTACGCCATCTGCCGTTGCCATCAGCAAGATATCAGCGCGCTGTGCGCTAAATAACCCATTACACACCACCCCAACGATATTGTTTAACTTTGCTTCAAACGCTGCTACCTTCTCAATGTCCAAGCCGATATCTAAGCCATAAATATCTAAAATCAAATTGCCATAATCGGTGACAAATCCTTCACGGTAGACCGGCTCACCGCCAAGCTGCACCAACTCACGCGCCACATATGAGCGCGCTTGCGGCAATACTTCAATCGGTAGTGGAAAGCCAACGCCTAATTGCTGTACCCATTTGCTTTCATCCACCATGCAAATAAACTGCTTAGATGCGGCGGCAACAATTTTTTCACGGGTTAAAGCGCCACCACCGCCTTTGACTAGCTGTAAGTGCTCGTTCACTTCATCGGCACCATCAATATATAAGTCTAACTCACCTGTGAAATTTAAATCCATCACCTCAATACCGAGCGCTTTGAGCTTATCTTCGGTGACCTTTGAGCTTGCCACAGCGCCCTTTAGGTTAACTTTTGGCAATAATTCAATGAGGCAGTTGACGGTACTGCCCGTCCCCACGCCCAAAATCATGCCTGATTCGATATATTTTAACGCGTCTGCTGCCACGGCTTGTTTTTGTTGTTGTTGCGTGCTTGCATTCATCGTACTCATAGACCCAGCCTTGTTAGGAATTTATCAAAAAAACAGATAGAAAACTTAATGCTATCAATTACCCAACTTATTTTACCGTAAAAGCACTTGCAAGCTAAACCCTAAAGTCCTAATCTAATCACTTATTTTTTACTTCTCTAACGATTTGCTTTGTTTTGGTTATGAAAGCACATAGAGGGTAAAAATAAATCTCCAAACGTATTTTTCAAACTTAGGTCATTATTATGTTATCAGATTGGGTACGCCTTATCCTTCAAGCGACCGTGTATGATGCTGCTATTCAAACGCCGCTTGAACCCGCCAAAAAACTCAGTGAACGGTTTAACAACGATATTCGTTTTAAACGTGAAGATTTTCAGCCAGTGTTTTCTTTTAAGCTGCGGGGTGCCTACAATCGAATTAGCCAGTTGAGCGAAGCAGACAAAGCCAAAGGCGTGATTTGTGCCTCTGCCGGCAACCACGCGCAAGGCGTCGCCTTCTCTGCTAGCCGCTTGGGACTCAATAACATTATCGTGATGCCGACCACCACCCCCGATATCAAAGTCAGTGCCGTCAAGTCATTGGGCGGTAATGTGGTGCTATATGGCGATAGTTTTGATGAATCTAACCGCTATGCCATTGAACGCGCCCAAACCGATGGCTTGACCTTTATCCCGCCGTATGACGATGAACTGGTCATCGCAGGTCAAGGTACCATTGCCATGGAGCTAGTACAACAATGGCGTAAAATGGAATATGTGTTTGTTGCGGTTGGTGGCGGTGGCTTAATCTCAGGTGTCGCGGCGTTTTTGGGGGAAGTCGCACCGCATGTCAAAGTCGTGGCGGTCGAGCCAGAAGAAGCAGCCTGTCTCAAAATCGCGCTTGATACCGGTGAACGCAAGCGACTACCCCAAGTGGGGTTGTTTGTCGATGGGGTGGCAGTCGCGCAGCTGGGTGAAATACCGTTTGACGTCTGCCGTATGCCAAAAAGCGATAACTCAGGTCCCGTGGTCGAGCCTGATGTGGTCACTTGTAGCAATGATGAAGTGTGTGCGGCGATTAAAGACGTGTATGATGAAACCCGCACCATCGTCGAGCCTGCAGGCGCGTTGGCGGTCGCAGGCATGAAAAAATACATCGAAGATCATAATCTACAGGGCAAAAACTGTGTGGCGATTTTATGTGGTGCCAACATGAATTTTGATCGGTTACGCTATATCGCTGAACGTACCGAAATTGGTGAGAAAAAAGAAGCGATTTTTGGGGTGACCATTCCTGAGCGCACAGGCGCCTTCTTGGATTTTTGCCGCTCGCTCAAAGGCCGCAACATCACCGAATTTAACTACCGCATCAACACTAACCCCAATTATGCCCATCACGCTGCCAATATTTTTGTCGGTATCGCCCTCAAAGAAGGCGAAAAAGAGCGCAAAGCAATCCACCAGTTACTCAATGAAGCCGATGATGCCGCGATTGATTTGACCGATGATGAAGTTGCCAAGACCCATATTCGCTATTTAATCGGCGGGCACGCGGGATTAAAAGACGAGCAATTATTTCGCATTGAATTTCCCGAGCGTCCTGGCGCGCTGCTCAACTTCCTTGAAAAATTGGGCTCACAGTTTAACATTTCTTTATTCCACTATCGTAATCATGGGGCGGCTGAAGGGCGTATCCTAGCGGGCATTCAAATGGGTGAGCAAACCGCCGAGCAATTACTTGCCAAACTGCAAGACATTGGCTATGAGTGCGAAAACCTCACCGATAACTTAGGCTATCGCTTATTTTTACAATAATTTTTAATGGTTTGGATAAAAAAGGTGTCATTGTGGCGCCTTTTTTTGTGCCAAGTTTTTTATGCCAAGCTATACACAAAATTCGCTAAATTTCAGCACGGTACATAGCAAAAATAGCCATTTTCTGCTAATCTCAATACTTAAAAATTGATAATTTACCTGATAGTTTCACTGATAAATTAATTAAAAAATTCTGCTATAAGACAACCACTATGTCATCAAAAAAACGTTTTTTAAAACTTGCCGGTATGACTGCCAGTATCGCAGGCAAAGCAGCTAAAAATTCTATTAAGTCTTTTGCAGGCTCTGAAGAAGATAAACTCACAGCCCGTAGCGAAATGCTGCAAACCGTAGGGCTGCAAATCGCCGACACCTTAGGCGAAATGAAAGGCGCGGTGATGAAAGTCGGTCAAATTGCCTCGCAGTATAAAGATGTGTTTCCGCCTGAAGTCTCAAAAGCGCTGGAGAAATTACAAAAAGACGCGCCGCCCATGCCGTTTGCCGTCATCAAACAGCAGCTTGAAAAAGAATTGGGGCAACCGATTGACGCGTTGTTTGCCCAGTTTGAGCCATCACCCTTTGCGGCAGCCTCTATCGGTCAAGTCCATAAAGCGGTGTTGCCAACGGGTGAAGCAGTCGTAGTCAAAGTGCAATACCCCGACGTTGATACCAGTATCGATAGTGATTTAAAACACGTTCGCTTGGCGCTTAAGATAACTGGCGTACTCAATATGGATAAAACCTTGCAAGATAAAATCTTTGCAGAAATCCGTGATAGCCTGTATGACGAGCTTGACTACAGCAAAGAAGCCCATAATTTGGCAATTTTTGGCAGTTTCCACAGTGATGATGATGGGCTGATTATTCCCAAAGTTTTTCATAGCCATTCGACCAAACGTATTTTAACCCTATCACAAGAACTGGGTGAAAAGCTCGAAGTTGCTGCAACTTGGGACAATGCCACCAAACAAAAAATCGCCACTCGCTTATTTGATTTTAGTGCCGGTCAATTGTTCAAACTGTATCGTCTGCATTGTGACCCCCATCCAGGTAACTTTGCGTTTCGCCCCGACGGCTCGGTCATTGCCTATGACTTTGGTGGTATCAAATCTTACAGCCATGACGAAGTTGCGTTATTCAAACGCTTTGCCATTCACTGTCTGAGCGGTGATGTGACAGCGCTTGAGCAAGATTTGGTCAGCATTGGCATCAAAAAAAACAATGATGACCCACTGCCCCCAGACTTTTATAAAGATTGGTTGCAGATTGGTTTGACCCCGTATGGTTTTACCCAGTTGTTTGATTTATCCAAACACGCGCCTTATGACTTTGCCACCAGCCAAACCCATTTTCAAGCGATTGCCAAAGCAAAAGAGTCGCTTAAATACTGGCAAAGCTTTCAGCCTGCCCCACTGACCATGATGCTTGATCGAACCATTTCTGGACAGTACTGGAACTTGGTCAATTTAAAAGTAAAAATTGATTTAAGTGAGTTGATACACCGCTATATTGATTTGCCGACCTTGCCACGACCTGATGATTCGCCTCGCCCTTAGGTTTGATTTTAACTTTCAATAACATTTCCTGCGATGACATAGGCGCAACCCCTATCAAAAATCGGGGTTGCTCGTTTATAATAGCGCACGCAAAATTTTAAAAATCAGATTGTTACGTTAGATAGTTAGATAAAGGATACACTCATGGCCGGACATTCCAAGTGGGCAAACATCAAACACCGTAAAGCCAAACAAGATGCGGCAAAAGGTAAAGTCTTTACCAAAATCATTCGTGAGCTGGTCTCCGCTGCCAAACAAGGCGACCCAGACCCAGCAAGTAACCCGCGTTTGCGTGCGGCGGTGGAAAAAGCCAACTCAGTTAATATGACCAAAGACACGGTAAAACGGGCGATTGAACGTGGTGCAGGCGGCGGTGACAATGACAACATGCAAGAAATCACCTATGAAGGCTATGGCTTGGGCGGTGTTGCGGTGATTGTCGAGACCATGACGGATAACCTCAACCGTACCGTTGGCGAAGTGCGTCACGCTTTTAGCAAAAATGGTGGCAATTTGGGTACATCAGGCTCAGTGGCTTATATGTTTAGCAAACGCGGTGAAATTACCTTTGATGATGTGTCGCTAGAAGACACCATCATGGAAGTGGCGCTTGAAGCCGGTGCAACCGATATTGAAAATAATGGTGATAGTATCACAGTGGTCACTGAGCCAGAGAATTTCGGTGAGGTGATGGATGCCTTAGAAAAAGCCGGTTTAAAATCCGACAACGCAGAAGTGACTATGTCTCCTTCAACCATGGCGGATGTCACTGATGTCGAAGATGCTAAAAAAATCATGAAAATGATTGATATGCTTGAAGATTTGGACGATGTACAAGAAGTCTATACCAACGTCAACTTTACTGATGATGTCATGGAACAACTGGGTGATTAAATGAAATTTTTCAGGATAAAAAAGGCTAAATGCAGATTTAGCCTTTTTTATTTAGCAACTTGTAACAATGTTGTGGTGGGATATAAGGTTAAAAACACGCGATTAAATTTACTACCGTGATGCAAGGCTTCATTTGTGTCAAAAATTAATAAGCCCTTTTCTTGCTGTTCATTGGTATGAATCAACAACCATACTTCATCCAACGCTCTTTTTTTGCGGTACGCTTGGACTTTATGCGCTTTTTTGCTCATCACCGCATCAATATCACTTTGATTGATGTAGGAATCAATCGGTAAATCTTCATTTTCATCTGCCATATCGGTAAAAAACGCACTGGGCAACCAACGCATGGTTTTGGCAATACCTTTTTGTAATTTACTACTGAGCGTAGGATGTGGCAAATCACGGGATGGCTCGATAAATTGCTGCGACACATTGACAATCTTTCGGTTATCAATGTTTTGCCAATCGCCCTTGACACCTAATATCTCACCGTGACAATTAAACTGCGTCGGGGTAAATTTGGTTGACACTTGTAGCAGTGACTGCCAATACCAACGTTTTAGCATTAAATTGTCATTACCGAGTCTATCGCGTAGTCTTGGCAAAGTGGTTAATTCGATGCCAATTGCGTATTCACCTTTGCCACAATAAAAAATACAGGTAAAATCTGGCTCATTACCGTCATCCGTACCTGAGATGGTTTTGGCAGGATGTAAATGTAGCATGGCTAAAAAATGCGCCAAATACACCCATTCACGCTGGCGTTTGAGCTGATTTTGTGACATCCGTATGATGCTTGGCGAATTTTTTTTGTTCCCTGCCATTCATTAATTACCCGATTAGCTTATTCAATTGACTCAGCCTAATTTACCTATTCTAAGTTACCTAGCCTATTGTTTCTCTGACTAAAAATATATCAAAAAAAATTTACTTATTTCAACACCTCAGCTTATCAGTTCAATACGTCAAATGCATGACAATAATTTGGACAGTTTTAAAAGCTGTGTGTGTTTTTAGTAATTTATCTGACTATTATGACATTTAGCCTTGTATTTTAAGCTAATAACCTTATATAATTCACAGTTCATTTGGGGATGTTCTGGCTTCGACGCTGGTAATGAAACCCAATGATGCATGTCGAGTGAGTATGTCCACTCGTAAATAAAATATACATTTTAAACTAGTCGCAAACGACGAAACTTACGCTCTAGCAGCCTAAGGGCTGCTTGGGACGGCACAGATTGCCATTGGTCTGGTTGCTCTCCTTGAAGCGAACGCACGATGGATAGCTTAAATTGTTGTCTCGCCAATTTGAGCAAAACTTAAGAGGCTCGTGGTTGGCATCCTGACTGTCGGTTCGCCAACCATTAAAGCCATAGACAGAATCTAAACATGTAGAGTCATGGGCGTAGTGCTGGCGGACGCGGGTTCAACTCCCGCCATCTCCACCATATATAAAAAAGAGAATGCAATAACTTGCATTCTCTTTTTTTTGCATTTTTTATATCCGATTAGCTACTTAAGATATCATTTTTACACAAAATCAACAGGTTAGAAAAACTAGCTAATATAGTTACATAATTTATATGTTTAGCAAAATACATCCGATATTGAAGATTTTGTTTACAATAAAATCTTTGCAATAACATAACTTTGTAATTAGAATACACACCGCTTAAGTGATATTAAACAATATTACTTTGTTTTTACTATGTAAATCACGGGAAATGCCCCTTGATACCTTTAAGCAGTCAGATTATTGACCGCTTTAATTGATAAAAGGAACATCCGATGAAATATATCATTGCCAGTTTGATTGTTACTACTTTAGCCACCCAGCAAGCCAATGCTGATGTTGTTTCATGGTATGGTGGTAAGCATCATGGTCGCACCACGGCATCTGGCGAGAAATTCAATCAAAATGCACTGACTGCCGCCAGCAATGTGCACAAATTAGGTAGCCGGCTCAAAGTTACCAACAAAGCCAACGGCAAAAGTGTAGTGGTACGCGTGACTGACACAGGGGGATTTGGCAAATATGGCCGTACCCTAGATTTGTCAAAAGGTGCTTTTAGTAGAATTGCTAATCTTTCAAACGGCCTTGCTAAAGTCGATATCGTTAGATTATAAATTTATTTTCACTATGTTTTAACGTAAAAAGGGCGCTATTGATTGATAGCGCCCTTGATGTTTTATCAATTAAAAAATTTAATCCTCTAAAAAACGGGTGTCATTCGACCATTGCTGCATTTTGATAGTTTCATCCAAATATTGCTCGATAGCCGGCAAATTAAACCCGTCGTTTTCACTGATAAAGCTAATACTCATGCCTTTATTACCTGCCCGACCTGTACGACCGATACGATGAACATAATCATCAGGACTGTCTGGCAAGGTATAATTGACTACACAAGCCACATCATCCACATGAATACCTCGCCCTGCGACATCCGTAGCCACTAAAATATTGGCATCGCCTTGACGAAATTGTGCCAAATACTTCTCGCGTTTGGCTTGAATAACATCCCCTGAAAGTATCACTACTTTATATTGACGATTAAGTTTGTCATACAGGCGTTTGACTTGGTCTTTACGATTGGCAAAGACAATGATTTTCTTAGGAGAAATTTTTTCAATAATTTGCTGTAACGCCGCCAGTTTATCCGATTCCATCAAGGTGAAAAATAGCTGCTCGATGGTTTGACTGGTTTTTTGTTCGGGCGCAATCTCTACAAAAATCGGTTGATATAACCAGCGATAAGCTAAATTCATCACATCTTGGTTAAAGGTAGCGGAAAAAAGTAGGGTTTGCCGATGCGTATTGGCAGGCATCATACGAATCAAGCGTTTGATATCAGGTATAAACCCCATATCCAGCATTCTATCTGCTTCATCTAATACCAAAATTTCAAGACGATCGAGATACACATGGTGCTGAAAGCAAAAATCAATCAGACGACCTGGGGTGGCGATGATAATATCGACAAACTTTTGATGCAGCTGCTTTGACTGCGTGTCATAGTCTGTGCCACCGAGCAAACAAACAGTATGCAGCTTGGTAAACTTGGTGAGCTCAAGGCAATCTTGATAAATTTGTTGAGCCAGTTCTCGAGTCGGCGCGAGCACCAGCGCACGGGTTTCACCCAAAAAACGATCGCCATCAACCTCAGGGTTTAGAGGATTATTCAGCAATTCATTGATGATGGTGAGTAAAAACGTTGCTGTCTTACCTGTACCTGTTTGTGCCTGACCAATGGCGTCTTGCCCAGCGAGCGTATTGGGCAATATCTGCGCTTGGATAGGGGTCAGCGTTTGATAGCCTAGTTGGTCAATCGCTTGTTTGAGCGCTGGATGAAGGGGTAATTGTGAGAAAGTTTGAAACACAGAGATTTAACCTATTTTGACCAATTAATCATTGGCTATGAGAAACAACAAAAACCAAGTTAATTACATCAACTTGGTTTGCAAAAAGGTCAAAAATAACACTTCAACCCCTTTTTGGCTCAACTTATTCGACTTTGGTAACTTCTTCAGCTTGAAGACCTTTTTGACCTTCAACCACGATGAATTCAACTTTTTGACCATCTTGAAGTGAACGGTAGCCGTCACCTTGAATCGCGCGGAAATGAACAAAAATATCTTCACCGCTGTTACGTTGAATAAATCCAAAACCTTTTGAATCATTAAACCATTTTACAATGCCTTGTTCACGAACTGACATATTATAACTTCCTTTAACACTATTAATGGTAGGTTTTAAAGTAGTTTTTTAACCAAGTATAGTTAAGCCTAGTTAAGTTTAGCTACTCGCTACCTACGCCTGCTAAATAATGTACTAGTTAAGCGTTTGTAATAGTTTGTTAAAACATTTCTCTACAATGTCGCTTACATAGTAAATTGTTCTTATAGCAATCATAGCATGGGTTTTTTACAAAAAAAAGTAATTTCGTAAGAATTGGTTATTTTTTTAAATAGCGATTTTTTAGCCTTATTTAACGGTTTACGATAATAAAACTACAGGGTTGGCTACTAAAATTGCCAACTATTTTAGCGTCGGTTTGCACACATTGTATGGGCTTATCTTTAGCATTTATCTCATCGATGCCAATAAGTTGATTGATAACTTCCTCACCCAATTCATCTAGCACATCATGTTTTAATTCTTTGATTAATTGCTTGTCGGCATGTTGATGGGTTTTGATGGAACATTCTTTAAGTCGCCATAGTAGGTTTCGTAAAACTGCTTGATTGACTGCAGACTTTTGATTCAACCATTGGTATTCATGGGGTGAAAAAAAGCGTGAAGCAACGTGATGACTAATTGCGCTGTCTTCGACATCAATGCCGATATTTGTATAGGGCGAAATCAATACTGCAGCATGTTGGCGGCTATGGCTAAAACTGACATACCAAGTGAAACCATCAGCCGTTATAAAATGATAAGGAAAGTTTGCCTCCATTAACTCGCCTGTCAAATTGAGCGCTTGCTGTAGGTTTTTTAGCAATTGACGACAAGACATCGGCCCTGATTTATGGGTTGATGCTGCTTTATTGGTTAATAGCGTAGCCTGTTCACCCAAATTATGGTGAATATCAATAGCCACCCAGCTATGGTGTTTGATTGGATAAAGCTGCATCGGTTATGGTAGTGCCTTATGGTATAAGCAAATTTAACGATAGCTTAAAGTATTAAAGTATTTTTTTATACCAAGGTTGGTTGGCTTTCTTCTTTTGTGCTTGCGCAATCGCTTTACGTTTCTTTTGATACAGTACATTATTACTGATGAGAGTGATAGCGCGAGTGTCTTGCGCGATGACTTCCCCTAAGACGTTTTCAACCCCTACGGTAATGGTATAAGGGTTGGGATCGAGCGTAGTAGTAGCGATAGTATAGCTAGTGGCTTTTATGGTTGCTAAAGTTTGGTTATTGAGTTGATAGACGATTCTATCCCCTGTTTTTAAACTCGGTGTCAAAGCAACGTTAATCTCAATGGGTTGACTACCCCGTCGCAGCGTTTGCCCGGCTTCAGGCGATACAATGTTTAATACATAATCGCCCTGCTGGCTTGCTGAGATGGATTGGGTGGATAAGCGACCAGTTAAGCTATCAGGCAAGCGATTGTCAGTAGCCGTACTCGCTGCGTTATTAACTTCATTGTTCAAGTTATTAGATGTCGTTGTTGATTGATTGGTCGTCGATGATACTTGTGATTGGGTGGGTAATTTATCTAATACGCTGATACTCTTGCTGTTTTTATTGTATTGATAAGCGGTATTAATATTATCGGTATATACCACTTGCCCGTCTAAGGTGGTCGTCTTATACACTTCAGCATGACTTAACTGTGATAGCAATAACATTGAAGCCATGAGTGCAAAGTTATAACTATAGCGCAAACTACTATTATTATTGGACTTGTATTTTGTCAAAATCATTTAAGCCTTCCCTCAAAACCCATTATTGTGCATATTTTAGCAAGCTTGATAATCAATCCCTAAATAATTTTGCCTATTATCCTAAAAATTTCACATAAAAAAACCCAACTTGATGTGAAGTTGGGTTTTTTGAAAAGCGAACTTATTAGCAGCTGTAGTACATATCAAATTCGATTGGATGAACTGATACGTTGTAACGCTCTACTTCTTCTTTTTTCAAGGCAATGTAAGCGTCAAGCATTTCTTTGGTAAATACGCCACCTTTGGTTAAGAACTCATGGTCGTCTTCTAACGCTTTAAGCGCAACTTCCAAGTTCTCTGCCACCGTTGGGATCAATGCTTCTTCTTCTGGTGGAAGGTCGTATAGGTTTTTGTCTGCGGCTTCACCTGGATGGATTTTGTTTTGGATACCATCAAGCGCTGCCATCAACAATGCGGCAAAGCAAAGATAAGGGTTGGCTGCTGGGTCTGGGAAACGTGCTTCGATACGCTTGCCTTTCGGGCTTGCCACGTATGGAATACGAATTGACGCTGAGCGGTTACGCGCTGAATAAGCCAGTTTAATAGGCGCTTCGTAATGCGGTACTAGGCGTTTATAGCTGTTGGTTGATGGGTTGGTGATGGCATTTAATGCACGAGCATGTTTGATGATACCACCGATTGCGTATAAAGCAGTTTCTGATAACCCTGCGTATTCATCACCGGCAAAGGTGTTTTTGCCATCTTTTTGGATTGACAAATGAACGTGCATACCTGAACCATTATCACCAACCATCGGTTTTGGCATAAAAGTCGCAGTCTTACCATATTCGTGTGCAACGTTGTGTACTGCATATTTGAACTGTTGTACTTCGTCCGCTTTACGAACTAGGGTATTAAATGATACACCGATTTCTAGCTGGCAAGAGGCAACTTCATGGTGATGCACTTCAACACGGCCTTCACCCATAATCGCTTCTACCGCGGCACACATATCAGCGCGCATATCTTGTGAGCTATCAACGGGTGGTACTGGGAAGTAACCGCCTTTGACGCGTGGACGGTGCGCATAGTTACCGCCTTCCATTTCTTTATCGGTTGACCAAGCGGCTTCATCAGCTGAGATGGTGTGACGGGCGCCTGACATATCGATTGACCATTTTACATCATCAAATACGAAAAATTCTGGCTCTGGACCAAAGAATGCGGTATCGCCGATACCCGTTGATTTTAGGTATTCTTCAGCACGTCGCGCGATTGAACGTGGGTCACGGTCATAACCTTGCATGGTTGATGGCTCGATAACGTCACAGGTCACAACAACGGTCGTTTCACGAAAGAAAGGATCGACGAATGCGGTATCAGCATCTGGCATCAAAATCATATCTGACGCTTCAATGCCTTTCCAACCAGCAATTGATGAACCATCAAACATTTTACCTTCTTCAAAAATGTCTTCGTCCATGCTGTCAGCTGGATAGCTTACATGTTGCTCTTTACCTTTAGTGTCGGTAAAGCGAAAATCTACCCACTTTGCTTCGCTAGATTTGATTAAATCTAAAAATTTATTCGACATTGCTCGTTTCCTTTTACTTACGCAAAAAATGATTAAAAAAACGTTACGCCACTTTATACTCTTTTCGGTGCTGTGACAAGAGATAAACAAAGTGGTGCTTGTTGAATTTAAACTTTCAAGTTATGTGCCAACTTTTGCGTTATCATGCCAAAGATTAAATTTTTATATCAAATTCAATTAGTTATTTGTAGGCTGATTTGCTGATGAGGTTGGCTGATATGACTATCTGCATAGCTAACCTTCAAATCGCTATGAGGTTGCAGTATTTGCACCATTTTAATTAAAATTTTATCAATATTCACTTTTATGGTGCATAAAATATGTGTTTAACTATTTTAGTGAAAATCATTAACATTGCTTTCTGCTACTCTGTTTCACTTATTCGGTTTCAGTCACTTGTAGAATGGTTGTGATAAAATGCTTGATTAAAATAACGGTGAAGTTTTTTCATTGCATAACCATTGTCCAACAATTACAGCATAGGGTTTCTGGATTGCTACTTTTTATTGATAACTACGACAGTTTTACCTACAATTTGGTGCAGTATTTTGAGCAATTGGGACAACCCGTTGAAGTCTGGCGCAATGATGCTTGCAGCAGTGAAGACATCATTCGTTTAAATCCTGATTATTTGGTCATTGGGCCCGGACCTTGCACGCCCAGCGATGCGGGCAATACGTTGAGTTTTATCAAAGACTGTGCCGGCATTATTCCTATATTAGGCGTTTGCTTGGGTCATCAAGCGATTGGGCAAGCATTTGGCGCCAATATCATTCGATGCCCAACGATTATGCATGGGCGGGTGTCGCAAGTTTTTCATCACCATCAAGGGATTTTTGCCGGACTTCCCTCACCTTTTAACGCCACTCGCTATCATTCTTTAGCGATTGCGACAGACAGTTTACCTGCTTGCCTAGAGGTTACCGCATGGTGTGATGATATTTACCCAAATAATTCTCTGCCGTCCCCTACTGTGATGGGCATTCGGCATCAAACATTGCCGATTGAAGGGGTGCAGTTTCATCCAGAATCTATTTTGAGTGAGCATGGGTATACGATTTTGAAAAATTTTTTAGCTAACTATGAAAACCATGAAAACTATCAAAACGCTAACTATTAGACTGGGATAATTGAGTTTTGCGGCTTAAAGTTTGGCTTTAAAACTTGGCTTTAAAACCTGGCTTTAAAACCTGGCTTTGTTATAGTATACTAGTACAATGATATATCAAGTGTAAGCCATAAAACTCATACGAGACTGACATGACCCATACTGTAACGCCCTATCTTGGTGACATTACCACGTCTATTGAAAACAACCAACCATTAACACAAGAGCAAACCCAACTACTGCTTACCACGGCACTTGATCGCGCCATCAATACCATTGACCTAACCTATGCAGAAATGCGCGGCGTTATGCTAGCCATCATGCAAGGTCAATGCCCCGATGCCATGATGGGCGCGCTGCTTACTGCGCTGCGTATGAAAGGTGAAAGCATCGAAGAAATTACCGCCGCCGCCCAAGTGATGCGGGAACTTGCTATTAAAGTGGATTTGTCGGATGTGCCCAACGTCGTCGATATTGTGGGTACAGGGGGCGATGGCGCGAATTTGTTTAATGTATCTACCGCCGCTACGATGGTCGCAGCAGTGGCTGGCTGTCATGTCGCCAAGCATGGTAATGGCGGCGTTTCCGGCAAATCGGGCAGTTCCGATTTGCTGCAGCAAGCGGGTATTAATTTGGCACTAAATACCGAGCAGATTACCCAGTCGATTAAAACCCATGGTATTGGTTTTTTGTTTGCGCCCAATCACCATGTGGCAATGAAACACGCGATGCCCATTCGCCGCACCCTAAAAACGCGTACGGTGTTTAATATTTTGGGACCTTTAACCAACCCAGCGGGCGTCAAAAATGCCATGATTGGGGTATTTAATCCTTCGCTGTGCGAACCGCTTGCCAATGTGTTCAAAAACCTTGGCGCGGAGCATGTGCTAGTCGTCGGCTCAGTGGATAACCTTGATGAAATCTCACTGGCGACTTATACCCACGTGGCTGAACTTAAAGACGGCAAAGTCAGCGTGTATGATATCGAACCTGAAGATGTTGGTATCGAATCGCAAACGCTTAAAGGCTTAATCATTGAAAGTCCTAGCCAAAGCCTAGCCCTCATCCGCGAAGCACTCGACAACAATCCCAATAAAACCCCCATCGCCAAAAAAGCAGCGGATATGATTGCCTTGAACGCCGGTGCGACCATCTATGTAGCAGGTAAAGCAGATAGCATAAAACAAGGCGTAGCCATGGCACAAGATATCATCAGCAGTGGTAAAGCCTTGCAAAAAATGGCAGTATTAGCAAGCTTTACTCAGCAATTCACCTCTCATTAAATTTTTGGAAAAACCATGCCTCATCAAGCAGTCCCCTCGGTATTACAAAAAATTGTCGAAACCAAACGCCAAGAACTAACCAAAGCCAAGCAACAACAATCTTGGCACGACCTTGAGCAAATTGCCGCAACGAACCGCGATGACATCCGTGATTTTGCCGGCAGTTTGCGCAAAGCGGGTATCCGTGTCATTGCGGAAGTCAAAAAAGCCTCGCCATCCAAAGGCGTCATTGCCCCTAATTTCGATGCTGTCGCCACCGCAGTCGGCTATGAACAAGCGGGTGCCGCTTGTTTATCGGTATTGACGGATACGAATTATTTCCAAGGCTCGGATGAGTATTTATTGCAAGTACGCCAAGCGGTAAGCCTACCTGTGCTACGCAAAGATTTTATGATTGAGCCGTATCACATTTTGCAATCACGTGCGCTTGGGGCAGATTGTATTTTGCTAATTATGGCGTGTTTATCAGATGCGCAAGCCGCTGAGCTGCATGAATTGGCGTTAAAACTTGGCATGAGTGTACTCATTGAGTGTCATGATGAGCTAGAAATTGAACGTGCGTTACGCTTGCCCGCCCATCGTCAAAACGTGTATGGGGTTAATAATCGCAATCTACATAACTTTGATGTGAGTTTGGACACTACCCTACGCCTAAAAACACTGTTTCCACAAGATAGCTTATTGGTGACAGAAAGCGGGATTCATTCGGCAGATGATGTAAAATTGATGCTCGACCATGACATCCATGCGTTTTTGATTGGCGAGCAGTTTATGAAAACAGGCGATGCAGGCGCGGCATTAGCAAAGTTATTGGCACAATCGCAACAAAATGCGTAAAATAGCCAAGTTAAATAATTGATGTTAGGGCGTTTCATCGAAAAACGCCCTATTTTTTTATACCGATTTATAGAGTTATTGTATGGCAAATTTATTTTCTAAAGAAATGCAAGACCAGTTAAAACAGTTAAAAACTGAACTGGGTAAGGGTCGCAGCCAAACCAAAGAGACCGATGAAAACGGCAAACCGACTGAAACCGTGGGTTTATTGAGCAAGCAACAAGTCGCCAAACAAGTTAAAAAATATAATAGCGAACATCTTGATGATGATAAATTGCTATTTATGCAAGCCATGTCAGGCGTGCAGCCAATCAAAGATAAAAACTTGGCGGATAAAAATAACGCTGGCAATAAGCTTGATGCGACGACGCTAGCCAAACGCGCGGCGGCGGTCGGTGGTGACGATGATAGCGGGCATGTATTGTCTGATATGCAAGCGCTGCTCAACCCCGTCTCTGGCGATGCTTATTTAAGTTATAAAACCGCAACGCTACAAAACAAAGTGTTTAATGAGCTCAAACAAGGTAAGATTCGCTGGTATGATGCCGTAGATTTACACGGTGCTACCATTGAAGAGGCCCGTGAAGCCATGAGTCAATTGATTTTGCAGGCTCAAAAAAACAATGAAAATTGTGTGAAAATCATTCATGGCAAAGGCATTGATAGTATCTTAAAAACTTGCGTCAATGGCTGGTTGCGTCAGATTCCTGAAGTGCTTGCTTTTTGCTCAGCACCTGCGGCGCAAGGTGGCAATGGTGCAGTGTTGGTGTTACTCAAAAAACGTGAAAAAGCCAATCGCGACCAATAACTATTGTGCTGCTATTTTGACTATAGGTTAAATTTTACAAAATCATGCATAGAACAATCCATGCATGATTTTTTTAACGAGATTTTTTAATTGTTCATAGTTTATTCTTAGTTTTTGTTTATAATAGGCTCTTTTTTTTCATGGATTAAATGCGCTGCATTAATCTACTCTCAACTGGCTAAAAACAGCGCCCATTTGACTTTTGACAGCTGACTGTTTTTAACACCACTGGGTATAGGAGAAAGGTAACTTTGAACAATACCACCACTGCGACTAATTCGCCCGCTAAATTGCAACGCCAATTGGCACTCTGGCACATTATCATTATTGGTTTGGCGTATATTCAGCCCATGACCGTATTTGATACCTTCGGCTTGGTTTCTGAAGCCAGTTATCAGCACGTTCCAACATCTTATATTATTGCATTGATCGCTATTTTGCTTACCTCGCTAAGTTACGGTAGCATGATTCGTCGTTATCCTTCGGCAGGTTCGGCATATACCTATGCCCAAAAATCGATTCATCCCAATGTCGGTTTTATGGTGGGTTGGTCTTCTTGGTTGGATTATTTATTGTCACCTTTGGTGAATATTATCCTAGCGGTGATTTATCTTGAAGCACTGTTCCCTGATGTCAACAAATGGATTTGGGTATTTATTCTGACGGGATTTATGACCTGGATTAATGTGCATGGCTCCAAAGTCGTGGCTTATTTTAATAGTTGGATTGTGTTTATTCAGCTATTGATTATTGGTGTATTTACGTGGTTGGTGTATAGCAAATTGATGGCGGGCACCAATGCGGATGGCACTATCAATGCCGCAGCTTACCAATTATGGAGCTTAAAGCCGTTTTGGAGTGATATTGCCAACATGACGGCACTTATCAGTGGTGCAACGATTTTATGTTTCTCTTTCACAGGCTTTGACTCACTCAGCTCATTGGCAGAAGAAACCAAAGATGTGCAAAAAACCCTACCAAAAGCAATTTTCTTGACCGCATTGATTGCAGGTATTGTGTTTATCATTAGTACTTACTTTATGCAGATTTATTTCCCACAAACCCCTGACAAATATTTCCCAGATGTGGCTGCTACCCAGCCAGATATTTTGATGCTAGTCGGTGGTTCTGCGTTTCAAGCCGCCGTATTGGGCTTTGCAATTGTCACGGTGATGGCGTCAGGTATTTCTGCGCATGCGGGTGTCTCTCGTTTGATGTATGTGATGGGGCGTGATGGGGTCATTAATAAACGTATTTTTGGTCATATTCATCCAAAATACTTGACTCCAACCTACAATATCTATATCGCGGGTGTGATTGCGTTAACTGCGGGTTTTATTGAGTTTGATGTCATCGCGCATTTGATTAGTTTTGGGGCGTTGACGGCCTTTAGTTTTGTTAACTTATCCGTGATTGCGACCTACATCATCCGTGAAAAACGCTACCACAGTGCCTATGATTTGTTTATGTATTTGATTGTGCCGCTGTTGGGCTTTATCAGTGTTGCGCTGATGTGGAAAGAAAGTGAGCCAATCGCCATCAAAATGGGTTTAAGCTGGGCAGTAATCGGTCTTATCTATTTGGCGTTTAAAACCGGTGGCTTTAAGCGTCATCCACCGATGCACAATGAACATGAATAATGGTTAAGGTAGTGAAAAGGTCAGATACGATTCTGACCTTTTTTATGTCTGTGGCTTTTGGGAAAACGGCATGTTAGAAATTTTATATCAAGATGAACACTGTGTGGCAGTCAATAAGCCTGCGGGTATGCTTGTCCATCGAAGCTGGCTTGACCGTCATGAAACCGAGTTTGTGATGCAGACCCTGCGCGATCAATTGGCTCAATATGTTTATCCGATTCATCGCTTAGACCGACCGACGTCGGGGGTGTTACTGTTTGCTTTATCGAGCGAATCAGCGCGGCAACTGTGTGAGCAATTTGAAAACAGGCAAGTGCAAAAATCTTACTTAGCCATCGTGCGCGGATATTTGACAGTTAATGCACAGACATCTGGGCTGATTGATTACCCACTCGCACAAATTTTGGATAAAATTGGCGATAAACCAAGTTTGCAGGCGCTACAACAAAGAAAGGTTAGTTCGACAGACATGTTTGATGAATCCCTTAGAAACCCTACAGAATTAACCTTACTGCAACCTGCGCAAACGCATTGGCAATGCTTGGCAACAACTGAACAGCCGTTTCAAGCGCGCGCACGCTATCCCACTTCACGCTTTAGCCTGGCTAGATTGACGCCCATTACTGGACGAAAACACCAACTACGTCGCCACATGAAGCATGTGTTTCATCCAATTATTGGCGATACCAGTTATGGCGATCATCACCAAAATCGTGCCATCCGTCAACACATCGGCGTACATCGATTGATGTTACATGCGCATACCTTGGCTTTTAATAGACTGACCGACAATCGGCGTGTTGATATCACTGCACCCGTGGATACAGATTGGTTAACGATGTGTGCGCAGTTTGGCTTTCATTTGCCTTAATAGTTTGCGATATCATTATTTGGCGACATCATTTACGCCACCAAGTAATCACTCACTTTACTGCCGATGGTCGCAAATGTTGCGCCAATGCCTGCACCCACCAACACATCGGTGGGATAATGTAACCCAAGCACCAAGCGCGATAATGCCACCAGCATCGTAAATGGCAGCAACACCCATAACAGCATCGGCACTTGATGACCTATCATGGTGGTAAACAATACCGCTTGCAGCGTATGCCCTGATGGAAAACTAAATACATCTAAAGGCCGTTCACCTAAAGTAATGGTCTGGTGTACTTGGTAAGGGCGTGGACGTACTGTATGCACTTTTAGATACTTATACAGCAAATAACCACAAAAACTGCTGAGTAACACCGCACACACTTTCATAGCGACGATACTAGCGACCAGTCCTTGCGATAGTAATGCTACTAACATCACTACCGTCGATAGCGCCCAAAACCAACCATCGCCTAAGCGGCTGATGGTTTTGAAGAACCGCGCAAAAAACTTCAATTGCGACAGCAAATTTACCCGTAAACATAAGCGGGTATCCCATTGCAGCACGCGCTTTTGCAAATGATATAGTTTAGGTTTACTGTGCAAAAATTGATAATAATTGCGCATTAAATTGGGTAAGTTTTCGACAGGGCTAACAGAGGTACAGGTGAATTCTGAATTGGCAAGTGACAGTTTGGATTTTTTTATAGGTTGATTCATGGCGCCATCCTTTTTTTGCCTATTTGAATATCACGTTTTGGAGAAAAACGCGGCAGATTCAGCGGGTCTTTGGGCTGGGTGACTATTTTGGTTTAAGTGACTATTTTGGGGTGAATGACTATATCGGGGGTGGTTTTTTGCCACGACAGTCGGGTGAACTGACTCAGGTATGAGGACGATTGTTGAATCCGCTAGCGGATGTTGAGCTGACGCTTGAGAAGAAAAAAGTGCTGATGTCACTGGGCTAGCGGTTAGAGTGTTCGTCTGGATTGATAGCACCTCATAAAACATGGTCAACATTTCTTGGGCAGGTTTTTGCCAAGAAAAAGCAGCTACCTTGTGTCGCGCAGCTAGTCGCATCTGATCAAGCTGTTGTTGTTTGGGCAATTCGCTAATCATCTCTACAAAGCGTTGTTCTTGCCCAAGCGGTACGGTTTTACCACAACTATCATCCACCAACAGCGCCGCAGCCGCATCATGGTAGGCAAAAATTGGCAAACCCGACGCCATCGCTTCGGTGACGACATTACCGAAAGTTTCCACTTGACTAGCAAATACAAAAGCATCGGCACTGGCATAATAACTTGCCAGCGCCTCGCCTGTTTTAAAGCCTGCAAAAATAATGCTTGTATCATTGGCATGCCGTTTAACGAGCGCTTCTTTGTATGGCCCATCACCGACAATCACTAATTTGACATGACGATGCAGCTGCTGTAATTGTAGCGCTTTGAAGCTTTTAATGACGGTATCCATACCTTTTTCAGGGGAAACACGGCTCACACACATTAACACTGTGGTGCCCTCGCCCACGCCCCAACTTTGCCGTAATGCTTGGCTACGTTTGCTCGGTGCATAGCGCGCTGTATCAACGCCACGACCGACTTGGTACAAATGCTTGAAACCAAATTCAGCGAGCTGATGTTGGGTGGTCTGGCTTGGAATACAGGTGGCATTGCAATGGTTGTGAAAACGCTTCATATACGCAAGCAAAGGCAATGAGACAACTTTCCAGCCAAAATATCGGCTAAAATCATGAAACGCGGTGTGATAACCTGAAGAGACTTTAATGCTTTGCTGTTTGCCAGCAATCAACGCCGCAAGCCCCAAAGGACCTTCCGTCACGATATGTACAATATCAGGACGAAGCTTGCGCAGCTGCTTCGTTAAAAATCGGTAACAAGGTAGCCCCATGCGCAGATGCGGGTAATAAGGAATGGGCAAACTTGGCACTTGCAAATCAGTGGTAACAGCCGCGGTGTTAAGCCCTGTTGTTAGGGTATGTTGTTCGACTTCATCGCTTTGTTTGGGGCGAATCAAAGTGATGCGATGCCCCATCGATTTGAGTTCGCGCATGATTTGATAAACGCTTGAGGCTACCCCATTGATATCCGGCAACCAAGTTTCAGTCACCAAAGCGATATGCAATGATGGCCTAGTGTCATGAAAAGGCGTGCCTGCAACTTGAGTTAAGGGATTCATGTGATTGGCTGACGTCGCCTTAGTATCAGTCAAAGCCTTGTATGTATTAGTGTTTACAGTGTTGTCACTCATAGTATGTTATCAACCATTACAACCGACTGCTTTATTTGACTACAAAAGCCGTTTCGGTAAATTAAATCAATCCTTTGTATGGGTTAAGCTTATAAGTCGCCATTGACAACCTCATGTCAATTTGATAACAGTTTGATGACAATTGCATCGCAAATAGGGGTCGATTTTGCTAAAATAGCGGGCATATTGCACTTTATAGATTAATGCCTTATAGATGGTTAAATGACTGATTTGATAACTACATCGAATAATACCGCTATGCCAAATACTTCGACGTTGGATACACCAATTGTGATGCTGATGACACATGCCCCTAGCCATCCGCTCACCAAACGAGCGCTTGAATGCGCCCAATCGCTATGGGCAAACGCTAGTAAAACAACCGATGAGCAAAACTCGTTGACTAGTACCGATTTTAAAATTTTCTTATATAGTGATGCGGTGATGTTGGCCAACCGATTAATTTGGCTGCCCGATGATATCGAAAATTTGGCAAAAAATTGGCAACACTTTGCTATAAGTCATGATTTAACCATTCAAGTGTGTGTGAGTGCCGCTTTGGCTCGCGGGGTGACAGATGCTGACAATGCGACTAGACATCAGCTACAAGGTGACAATTTGGCAGATGGCTTTGAATTAGTCGGTTTGGGTGAATTAGCCATGCATCTACACAGTGCAAAAACGGTTTATCAGTTTTAATTGGGATGGGTTTAGCGATAGCGGTTTACTATGAAAATTATCATTAATATTCACGCTGACACGTTTTTGCTTTGTCATGAAGCCTTATCAATGGCGTTTGCGCTGGCGGCGTTTGATCACCAAATTCAGCTGACTATCGGTGATGGCATGCTAAACTTACTACTTGATGAGCCTATGGGCAAGCTTGCCCATATGCTGGCATCCCTTGATATGTATGATATGCCGCCCGCTTGGCTGGCGCTAGCAGATTTTAATAGATTAAAAGCGTGGCAAGCGAACCTTTCAGCAGACTTTGATTGGTGTGCTCAAGTAGCGCTAAAGCCAACCACACTACCTTATTTTGATACCACTTTTGACTTATAAATACCATGACCCAACTTCCCGAACTTGACCAAGACGGTCATTTGATAGCTCATCAAACCTGGACACCCGATATTGCGCAACAATTGGCGAACACGCTGGATGTCACGTTAACCCCTGAGCACTATCAAATCATAGACGCGGTACGTCAATATTATGACTTGTATAGCCATCCACCGACGACCCGTCCTTTAATCAAGTTTTTATCCAAGCAATTGCCCTCATTGGCGATTGATAACACCAAACTGCAAGCCATGTTTAACACAGGTCTTGTCGCGCGCCATGTCAACCGCATTGCAGGGTTGCCAAAACCTGCAAATTGCTTATAAATTTTGAGATTATTTTGGGTCATAAGGGACGAGATTGTCATAACCGATACTGTGACCAGTATCACCGCCAAACCCCTGCTGACGCCAAACTTCAAATAATGTAATTGCCACGCTGTTAGATAAATTCAAACTGCGAGAGGTCGGCAACATAGGCAAACGTAGCCAGTTGTCTTGCCCAATTGCTAGACGAATTGGCTCGGGTAATCCGGCTGTCTCTGACCCAAATACCAAAGCGATATTTGCCAGTTGCGCAAAATCTTCATCATATAAAGGTTTGCTGAGCTTGGTGGTCAAGGCAACGATTCTTTGTACCCCACTTTGGCTTAGACTGCCCTGTGCATCCTGCCAATTGGCATGTACTTTGACATTTGCCCACTCATGATAGTCTAGCCCTGCTCGGCGTAATTTTTTATCTTCTAACTCAAACCCTAGGGGCTCAACCAAATGTAGCGTTGCGCCCGTATTGGCGCATAACCGAATAATATTGCCTGTGTTGCTTGGCATTTTGGGTTCAACTAATACCACATGAATCATGTCGACATCCTTAACCAGATTGAAATAAAAAAACGCTAAATGCGAAGATTAATTTACAAAAAACCTATACTTATTGCGTAAATTTAAGTTTTTTTTACAACTTGATAGTTTTGGTTACATTAACGCTATAGCGACGTTAGACTAAACTGCATTACCATGACTCTACCAAGCATGTTTTACTTTATTTTAACTTCTATGAACCAATCTTCTATGAATCAATAAAGTCGCATGATTTAACCTGGTAGCTAAAAACTGTTAAAAAATAATGGATATATCTGAGGAAATTTAAAATGAAAAAATTAATCGCTGCATCAATCGTTGTTATGTTTGCTGTCACAGGTTGTAATACAATCCAAGGTTTTGGTAAAGACGTATCAAAAACAGGTGGCGCAGTAACCAATACCGCACAAAAAACTGAAAACAAAATCTACCGCACAAATAACTGAAAACAAAATCTAATCGTAGATTCTCTGTTTAAGTAAAAAAACCCATCTCGCTGATGGGTTTTTTATTGCCTATTTTATTGGCTATCGGTTATAACCCTAGTAGGTTATAAAACTAGCCGTTTTTTGGCAAATTTTCAGGTAGATAACAACGTAGATAAGCAATCACCGCTGTAATCGCTTCTTGGCGATAGGTATCGGTAATTTCTTTTTCTGAGCGATAAGCTAAAATAAAAATACCATTAATGATACCGTATGCGACTAACAATTGCTGATGAATGGTTTCTAAAGCCGGCATTTTATAATGCTCAGACAGCTTATCATACACCATTTGGGCGAGGCTTTTTTCGATTTCACTACCAAACGCATTGCCCTCAAAATCTGGGGTATTGGTCTCATAAATCAAACGGGCAACCGTTAAATCGGATTGAATAATATCAACGCCTGTCTCAATGACTGTGGTGATATAAGCCTGCCAGCGACTAAATTGTTTGGCATCGACTTTTTCAAGCTTGTTAAAAATTTCTATCGCATTTAAAAAACGCAATGCCAAAAAAATCGCTTCAACGTTTGGAAAGAAGTGATAGGCTGAGGCTCTGGGAATGTCCGCTCGTTCACATACATCAGCCAAACTAATCTCACTGACAGGTCGGGTCGCGCTCAATTCTTTGGCAGCGGCTAATAATTTTTGGCGACGTAAACGACCTTGCTGGCTAGTGAACTTGAATTTGTTAGGGACCAAGCGGCGAGCGAGCTCAGAGTCCACTAACACATCCTCAATTTTTTCATCATAAGCGCTTGACATATTTCCTCTCTATCGACTGATTATGAATAAAGTTTAATTTGTGCCCGTACCAATCCATGATCGGTTGGGCGTTGTTCTACAATAAATTTGAGATGATCGTTAAAATAATCAACTTGTAATACTTCGCCGATGTTAAATTTACTATCAGCTAAAAATTGTTCAGATACCAAAATTTGGTCAAGCACTTCAGGCATACCTTGGTGGATATGGGTGTAGGCCACGTCTTTGAGCCAGTGCATACGGCTTTGTACCGTAGAGGCATCATACAGCACGATATCGCGCATCGACTTATCATAAAATACTTCGCCCGATTCGCTTAAAAGCTGACAAGTGACACTTTGCATCACATCATTCATATCCCCTAACAAAATCAGCGGATGGTTGTTGTGTGACAGTTTTTCGATGACCACTTGGCGAATGCCTGCCGCTTCCGCTGCCCGCATACACAGACTGCGCAGCTTGGCGCGGACTCGAATTAGCGGATCATTGCGATCTTCTAACGGCTCGCCTTGCGCGTTTTCTAAAAACTCAGGGCGTTTACTTTTTAGATGCGCCACAATCACGGTGACCACCATGCCATTTGGCAATCTGATGTCGGCAATCAGCGGCGGGCGGTTAAATTGTTGATAAAGCCCAACATCAGGAACGTCTAACAACGCAATCGCAGGCATCTGCGTGAGCAATTGGGTGTTAATAATCTCAAAGCGCGATATCAAACCTACGCTCGGGGTACCAATTGCGCCTCGTCCTTGGGTTAATGGACTGTCTGGCTGATTACTGGCTAACGGCACAGTAACATGATAGTCATTGAGACCGGCTGCATGACATAAGTCAATGAGTGCTTGCTCATCCCAAATTTCTTGGCAACCAATGATATCAGCTTGCAATTGCCGAAAGATGGGGGCAAGTGCATTAATCTTTTGTTGATATTGCTGCGGCGTATACACGTCTTGGTTTCGATAAAAAACCCGATTGGGCAGTGCAAAGTTAAGTAAATTTGCCGTAGCGATAACAAATTGATTGTCCACTGTCATATCCTTAATGTTGAGTTACCAGTTATCCTTGCTTGCTTGCACCAACATTGTCCAAAAAAATTTCCTAACTTTCATCTTCGTAACTTTTATCATAATAACTTATATCATAGTAACTTTCATCACTGTCAACACAGTGTCGAATTTTGAAGCATTATACATTTTTTTATTCAATTTCTACACAAAAAATCACTTTTTTTGGCCGAAATTTGCTGATATTTTTAAGCAGGGTTTAAAAATTGGGTACATAAAGTGCTTTTTTTACTTAATGCATTTAATTGCTAACGAAAATCACTCTCGTGTCGAGTCTTTAAAAAAATTTTTCATACAGTTAACTATTTGTTTTTACATTATTGTTAGTTTTTTAGGGCTATATTAATGATTTTCTTGCTTTAAATTTGTTCATTTAATAGTTGATTGATATAAAACTGCCAACGCTCCACGATGGCTTGGCGCTCAGACAATGCCATCTTAGGCTCAAAGATACGGTCTAACTGCCAACTTTCACCAATGCTAGTGTCATCATATAGTCCCACCGCTTGCCCTGCCAATAATGCCACCCCTTTTGCGGTACTCTCAGTCGTCGTCGGTCGCAGCACAGGGACATTGAGTATATCGGCTTGAAATTGCATTAAGATATTGTTATTGGCTGCGCCCCCATCCACGCGCAGTTCGTGCAGTGGTACCGGGCTGTCTTTTTGCATGGCGATTAACACATCATAAGCTTGCAGCGCAATCGCTTCTAAGGCGGCCCTTGCGATATGTGCTTTGGTAGTACCGCGTGTCAGCCCGATAAGTCTTGCGGTAGCATCTGCTCGCCAGTAAGGTGCGCCAAGCCCGGTAAAGGCAGGAAGCAGGGTCACTCCTTGGCTATCTGGTACTTTTGCTGCCAAGGTTTCAATGTCCTCACTGCGCGCTATCATACCTAAGTTATCGCGTAGCCACTGCACGATGGCACCCGCCATAAACACACTGCCTTCAAGCGCATATTGTGTTTGCGTGACGCTTGTTTTTTTATTTCGTTGTAAATTTTGTAAAGGTTTTAACAAGTTGGGCAATTTACCTGAGAGTTCATGCCGGTTAGGTTGACGAGTGTGATTTGCCTCTGTGGTTTGCCAAGCGACGGTGGTGAGTAATTGCTGATGACTGACACACGGCTTATCGCCGGTATTCATTAATAAAAAACAGCCGGTGCCATAGGTGGATTTTGCCATGCCTGCCCGGTTACAGCCTTGCCCATACAATGCCGCTTGCTGATCGCCTAGCACTGCCGTGACTGGGATTTGTTTGCCAAACATCCCTTGTTTGGTGACCCCAAAATCGCCATCCGATGGCTTGATGGTAGGTAACATGGTTTTGGGAATATCAAATAAATCCAATAATTCATCAGACCAGTCGCCTGTTTGCAAAGACATCAGCATGGTGCGTGAGGCATTGGTGATATCAATGCTATGCTCGCCTGTCATATTAAACAGTAGCCAACTATCCACGGTACCAAAAGCCAACTCACCTGATAACGCTTGTTGGCGAAGCTTAGGGTTTTGGTTTAACAGCCATACAATTTTGCTGGCACTAAAATACGGATCTATACGTAATCCGGTAATTTGCTGGATTTTGGCATCAAAGCCTTTATCACGCCAATCTCTACACCACTGATGGGTACGTCTATCTTGCCAGACAATGGCGGGTGCGACAGGCTTACCGGTCTTTTTATGCCAAATTATGGTGGTCTCACGTTGGTTGGTGATACCGATGGCTGAAATATCTGTCGCCAATAATCCTGCTTTGGCAATCACTTCTTGGGCGGTACTAATTTGGGTTTGCCAGATGTCATTGGCATTTTGCTCGATAAACCCGGCTTTTGGAGTGATAATATTAAGCGGCTTTTGGGCGATGGCGATGGGTGTTAATTGGTTATCAAAGATGATACTGCGGCTTGAGGTAGTGCCCTGATCCAGCGCTAAAATAAATCCGTTTTCTGTTTTAGCCATGTTGTTGTCTCAAACGATTGTGTTAAGCGTCCATATGTTATCTTAGCAAATACTTACCCATCAACTTTTATATTACTGCGGCTGAAACCGTAAGGCAACGATTCGCGAAAAAATAGCCATTGATTTTATCAACAAAAAACCACATCATACTGATACTTTATTACCACTTACCAAAACCTATCTGTTAACTATAAGTGACCCTAAACCTTAGACTTCAGACCTTAGACCCTAAGCACTGTCATTCTAACTGTCACTGTCACTGTCATTGTTTATCTTTCCCACTACCGTTTTTTAATGCGTTGATGAAACTTGTTTTATGAAAAATACCCTTGCAAAATCTGTTCGTACTACCCCTGTGACCTCAAAATCATCCGCTATCATTACCGATACCATCAAATCTGACAATTTACAGCCTGTTGCAATCTCGCACTTGCGCCGTTATACCGACCCAGCGACCTTGCCAAAAGATAGCCACCATACCAAAACCCTTGAAATTGGCTTTGGGCAAGAGCGAGCCTGTAAAGCGATTGCCACTGCACTTGACATCAATGCCAATGGTTATCATATCTTTGCTGCAGGTGAAAACGGACTGGGCAAACGCACCTTAATCACTCGCCTGCTACAAGCACACGCCAAACAAAAACCCACACCCAATGACTGGGTGTATGTGCATAATTTTATTGATGCGCGCACCCCGATTGCGCTTGACCTGCCTGCTGGCATGGGCAAGCAATTAGCGGAAGATGTCAAAACCTTTTGGCTAACCACCAAACGTCAGCTCAATCAGCGTTTTCGCAGTGAGCACTATCAAAGTAAGGTAGAAGCCATAAAGAATGAAATTAGCCTTCGTGAAGAACAGGTCTATCATGCGCTGCATGAAGAAGGCAAACAATATTCACTTGCATTGGCGCTGCGACCTTCGGACAATAAACCGATTTTTATCAAATCTGATTTTAGTGACAACCGAGCCGATGGCAATGACAATGACAGTTACAATGATATCGAGCCAAGCGATGGTTATTTATCAATCAAACCTGCTAATAAATTGGGTCGCCAAAAATCCAGTGGTAAAGCACCAGTTTTACCACTTAAAGCCAATCAAACGTCTAGCACCACAACTAGCGCCTCTAATAACACCTCAAGTGCAACCAATCAAGCCAGCTTTGGCTTAACCCCAAAATCGCCGTATGTTGCCAATTATCAAGATAAGAACCATATGCAAAAACGCTTGAGCCAATTGACCGTTGAGCTTGAGCAAATTGAAGATGAAGCCAATCAGACCCTACAAGCGCTACACCATTCATTGACTCGGCGTACCTTAAAACCATTGATGGAGCCGTTATTTGACAAGTATCAAGCCTTACCAAAGGTTCGTAAGTATTTGCAAGACGTACATGACGATATCGTCAATCATGTAGAACGAATTATCAATGAAGATGATGAAGAGTTTTTGCCTAGCCATTTTTCGCCATTGCCTGCGCGCTATTTTGTCAATGTGATTGCAAGCCATGCGTCCGATCAAGGCGCACCGATTGTGTTTGAAGACTTACCCACCCATTTAAATTTACTCGGGCATGTCGAGCAAATTACCCATTTGGGTACTGTGTCAACAGATGTCAGTCTGATTCGCGCCGGTTCACTGCACCGTGCGAATGGCGGTTATTTGGTGCTTGAAGCAACTAATTTGCTTGAATATCCGTATGCGTGGCAAGGTCTCAAACGCGCGCTGCAAAGCCGCCAAATCAAGATGTCGAGCCTTGAGCAAATGCTGACACTGACTGGTAGTATCAGCCTTGAGCCACAACCGATTAAGCTTGATGTCAAAGTTATTTTACTCGGTGAGCCAGACTTGTATTATGACCTGCTAGATTTTGAGCCTGAATTTAATGCCGTATTCAAAATCCGTGCAGATTTTCATGATCGCGTGGTACGCAGCCACGCCAATGAACAAGCGATGACAGCCAAAATTGCCGACATGATAAGCAAATATCAATTGCTAACGTTTGATAACACCGCGTTGGCGTGTTTATTAGATTATCTCAGCGAGCAAGCAGAAGACCAGCATGAGTTAAGCCTACATGGGGACAGATTGGCGCAGCTCTTACTCGAAGCCAATCGTCATGCCATCATCAATCAATCAGAGCTTAGCCCTGCAAACACAGTAACCGCTAGCCACGTCCGCCAAGCCATTGAGGATATTCGCCATCGCTCGGGCTATTTACGGCAATTGTTCTGGCAAGAACTAGAAAAAGGGCAACAGCTGATTAGCACCCAAGGCAAAGCGATTGGTCAAATCAATGCGCTGACAGTCATCAGCTACGCAGATAGTGAATTTGGTATGCCTGCGCGGTTGACAGCGTCAGTGCATCACAGTGCCGCGCACGCCGATATTGTTGATATCGAGCGCGATGTGGATTTAGGCGGCTCTATCCATGCCAAAGGCGTGCTGATTATGAGCAGTTACCTAAAAGCACTGTTTGCCGAAGACCACACGCTCAACTTTACCGCATCGCTGGCTTTTGAACAAAGTTACGGCGGTATCGATGGCGATAGCGCGACAGTAGCTGAAACTTGCGCGCTGCTGTCTGCCCTATCGCAAACCCCCATCAATCAAAGCTTTGCGGTCACAGGATCGATGAACCAATTTGGTCAAGTCCAAGCGGTCGGCGGCGTCAATGCCAAAATCGCCGGGTTTTATGATGCGTGTGTCGAGCAAGGTTTGACGGGTAAACAAGGGGTGATTGTGCCCAAAGCCAATTTGGCGCAATTGATGCTGCGTCAAGATATTATCGATAGCGTGACGGCAGGTAAATTTACCATCTATGCCGTAGAGCATGTCAATGAAGCCATGTATCTATTGACGGGTCTAGCGCCGGATGAGATGACCAAAAAAGGCAAGTATCGTAAAAATACCGTTTATGGTCGTATTTATGAACGCTTAGAAACTTGGGAAGAAAAAGATGCAGATGATAAAGAATAACGCCTCATTGGGTTATTGTTTATCGCTGATAACTTGCTTGCTCTATATCAAGCAATGTTTGCTTAATCTCAATCCCACCGGTATAACCGCCCAATTTGCCATCGCTGGCAATCACGCGATGGCAAGGAATAATGAGACTTAGTGGGTTGCGGCCATTGGCCTGCGCGACTGCGCGAAAGCCTTTGGGGTTATCCACTTGTAGCGCAAGCTGTGCATAGCTGATTGTTTGACCGTAAGGGATTTGTCGTAATGCTTGCCATACTTTTTGCTGAAAAGGTGTGCCTGTGTAGAGGGCGATGGGCATATCAAATACTTGTCGCTGTCCATTAATATATTCGTCAAGTTGACTGATGGTATTTCGTAAGACTTTGGCATCGTCATCTACTGAGTCAGCCAAATCTTTGCTTTGTATATAGTGCGCTTGTGCAGTTAATTGTTGTAGGATTTTTTGGGTTTGCCAATCAAGCGCGATAAGACAACCCTTATGTGCGACAAGGGTAATTGTTGGTAATTTGATTGATAGTTGGTAGTTTGTGGTAAGCATTTTATAAGACAAATTTATCTAGAAGTGATTTAAGAATTTTCTGCATTTTATAACTTTCTTCAATCAAAAATTCATTTGCACCCCGCCATTCAGACTTGTCTGAATATCCAACTGCTTCGTTTGTGATAATTATAAAACTATATACAGTTTCAGGACAACGCTCCCAATTAACAGGATATTGAAATTTTGATTCGATTTCTTCTTTATGCTGATATAAATAGTCGAATATTTTTAAAGTGTCTTCTTTATTATTACCTTTTATTTCAACTCTAATTTTTACAGATTCCTTTGTAATTACAACACTTATTCCGACACCATTTCCTAATTTAGTACCTAACCAATTATCTTTACTTGGTGTCCTATTAGCATATAAATTTTCAGCATTTGATAAAGTCGCATTGATAAATTGCGACCAAAAACTTATTAGTACGCTTTGTTTATTATTTTTGATTTGAATGTCTTCTTGTTTTTTCTCCGCAATATCTATCATAAAGCTTTCAACTTCGGGTACAGGAATAATTTGCTGAGTATCAAAGAAAAAGTCATTATTAAATTTAAAAAGTTGGCATTTTATACAACGGATATTAATACCAAAATTCATCAGCCATAATACAGCTGATGTTACTTCTTGACGGAATTCAGCAGCGACTAAAATGATTCGTTGCGAAGTTTCATTGGGATTTAATCCAATATCATCTTCTGTGCTATCGCTAAGAAATTCATTTATTTTTTGTTTAGCGCTTGCAATATAATCATCAGAGTTTTGGCTATCATATCTTCTAAGATAGTCAGCAAAAATATTTATGATTTTCTCATCTGTAAGTCGAGAGCAATAAGATGCATATTTCACAGACTGCCATACAACATCTTTACCAGAACTATCCGTTTTATTTTCAATAATGACTAAATTACCACTTTTATCTAACGCCAATAAATCTAATCTTTCAGACGTATTGTCAAACCCGTTAAATTCTTTTTGAATAATTAATAATGGCTCGCCAAGACATTCTGGATTGCTCACAATCCATTCTTGCAAATCTTGGCGCTCTCTAAAACCCACTTCACTAAATTGAATTTTATCAATATTAGTCATCTGCTTATTAGCAATATTTAAGTGATACATGAGTTACTCATCTTTTTCAAACAGGGCTTTGACAAAATCATCGGCTTGAAATGGGCGCAAATCATCAATTTTTTCACCCACGCCAATAAAACGAATCGGCACATTGGTGTTTTCAGCGATATTAAATACCACGCCGCCTTTTGCCGTACCATCTAATTTGGTAACGGTCACGCCTGTCAATGGCACTGC
Source organism: Moraxella sp. CTOTU47724 (assembly GCF_032014955.1). Taxonomy (NCBI): domain Bacteria; kingdom Pseudomonadati; phylum Pseudomonadota; class Gammaproteobacteria; order Moraxellales; family Moraxellaceae; genus Moraxella; species Moraxella sp. CTOTU47724. Next base: position 35,579 of record NZ_DALZSV010000006.1, on the reverse strand, counting down.
TTCATTGAAGATTTCTACTTGATTTAGGGCATTTTGTCCTGTACCCGCGTCGAGCACAATCATAGATTCATGTGGCGCTGTTGGATCGGCTTTTTGCATGACGCGAATCACTTTTTTCAGCTCTTCCATCAAATTGGTTTTATTTTGTAGACGCCCTGCAGTATCGGCAATCAGCACGTCAATGCCACGGGCTTTGGCAGATTGAATGGCATCAAAAATCACCGAGGCACTGTCTGAGCCATGACCTTGGGCGACAACAGGGATATTATTGCGCTCCCCCCATACTTGCAATTGCTCGGTGGCTGCCGCACGGAACGTATCGCCCGCTGCTAACATCACGGATTTGCCTTCACCTTGCAGACGTTTGGCAAGTTTACCGATAGTGGTGGTTTTACCCACGCCATTGACCCCAACGACCAAGATGACAAACGGTTTTGTGCTAGCATCCACCACCAGCGGTGCAACTTTGGGTGTCAAGATATCGGTGAGTTCTTTTTGTAGCGCTTTATACAGTGAATGCGAATAAATCAAATCACCGCGGGCAGTGGCTTCGGTCAAGTTTTTGATAATTCGATTGGTGGCATTCACCCCAATGTCGGCGACCAACAGTTGGTCTTCGACTTCTTCAAGTAGCTCATCATCAATTTCTTTACCACCAATCAGAATATTGGTTAAGCCTTCGGTCAAGTTTTTACGACTTTTTGATAAGCCTTGTTTCATGCGGCTAAACCAACCACCTTTCTGTTCAGGTTCTGCACTTGGCTCAGCCGTATTGGCAGATGGCTGCTGTGTGGTTGCAGGCTGCCCTTGGTGTTGGCTTTGCGGCATTGGTGACACAGATTGAGGGGTCGCGACGGGTGTTTGCAGCGTTGACGTTTGGGCGGTTTCAGCGATACGCGGCGTTTCAATAATTGGCACATCTTGCACAGGCAGATTGGGCATCGTAGCATCATCAAAATTAGTCGGTTGGTTATTAAAATTAATTACCACCTTATTAGAAGCATTGTTATTAAATTGGTTGCTACTCATATCATCGCCTATGGTTAAATTTGTCATTAAAATATTGAGATGTATAAAATTATAACAGTGTTTGTTCGCAGTTTGAAATAAACATGCTGTCAATCCCTTAAACCCATAGGATGTGTGGTATGGGAAGAAACTGTCCGTTTACAGCTTGCTGCGCTAAAAACTTGCAGCTCGTACTTAGTTGCATGTAGAAGCTCGTATCTAGTCATACTTAATCGTGCAATGGGCTTTCAAATAGCAATCAATGCCAACATCCGTTATCATGGTCTATCTTTTATAATGCCTGCAAACCCTATTGCCCCACAATCAAAAAAACCAGATTAAAAGTTAAAGAGAAACTATGTTAAACCGAAACACTGTGTCAAAATCTACATTTTTTAACCTTACCATCCTCGCTGCCGCTCTGACCTATACGCTCAGTGTATCAGGTTGCGCCACTGCGCAAACCATCGCAGCCAAAACCATGCCGACCAAAACGACCCCGACTGTAGCGAATACGCCTATTAAAGTGCATCCAACTGCTAACGCGGTAACTGACACAACCCAGCAAACGCCGAGCCCCACAGATTTTGACAGCGCTAGGGCAGCAACGCGCCATGAATATACGCTGGATAATGGATTAAAGGTGATAATCAAAGAAGATCACCGCTCTCCTGTGGTGATAAGCCAAGTATGGTATCGCGTGGGTGCTGCGGATGAACCCACTAACTTAGGCGGTATGTCACATTTGCTTGAGCATATGATGTTTAAGGGAACAAAAAACGTGTCCTCAGCAGATTTTGAACGCCTTATTGCCAAATTTGGCGGTAGCAATAATGCCTTTACCAGCTATGACTACACCGCATATTATGAAATTTTCCCTGCCAATCGCTTAGCGCTCGCCCTAGAGCTTGAAGCCGATCGGATGACCCATTTACAGCTAAAGGACAGCGACTTTACCGCTGAGCGCCAAGTGGTGATGGAAGAGCGCCGCCAGCGAACCGATGATAACCCAAACGCCCGCGCCTATGAGCAATTTAGCAAAATGGCTTACCCCAATAGCCCAAAAGGAGAATCGGTCATTGGTCCCATGGCAGAAATCGAATCCATTAGGTTAAACGACCTAACCGATTGGTATAAAACATGGTATGCACCCAACAATGCGACCTTAGTAATCGTGGGCGATGTCAATCCCACAAACGCCATCAATGAAGTCAAAAAATACTTTGCCGATAAAAAACCGCAAACCCTGCCAACGCGCCCCAGTGTGATACAGCCAGGGTTTCGTGGTTATCAAGAAAAAACCACCCAATTGCCGGTACAGGTGCCTATGGTCATGATGGCGTTTAATGTGCCAACACTTACCACAGCAAAAGACCCCAAAACTGCCTATAGTCTATCGCTGCTAGCCGATGTGCTCGATGGCGGTCTATCTGCGCGCCTAGAAAAACGCCTAGTACGGGAAAAACAGCTACTAGCGTCAGTCGGTAGTGGTTACAGCGCCTTTAGTCGGGGCGATGGGCTATTTTTAATCCAAGCCACCCCACGAGATGGCGTTACGCTTGCCCAAGCCAAACAAGCAATCATTGCTGAGATTGACGCGCTCAAAACCCAACCGATTGCACAAAGTGAACTGACCCGTGCCAAAACCAACACCATGACCAGCTTGATTTATAGCCAAGATAGTATCAGTGGACAGGCGCAGATGATTGGCAGTCTAAACAGCATTGGGCTTGATGATCGGATGGTGTTTAACCTACCCAAAATCTTAGATAGCATCACAGAAAGTGACTTACACGCTGCTGCTAGCAAATATTTGGTTAACAACAATTTAACCGTGCTCAATGTGGTAAAAGAAAATAAACCCAATAAATAACTATAAAACCAGTAACTTAACTTATCCTGACTTAAGTTGCGCTCACTTGACTTACCTTCATTGCTGTCAGACCATCCTTAGAATGTTGAGAAAAAAAATGAAAACACGCTTAGCTAAAATCTTATTACTAATGACTACCATTGCCACGCAAGCGGGCCATGCAGAACCTGCCACTCATAGCGATGCTCACAGTACTGGCAATGTTGACCCCACTGCACCCATTGCCGCTTTAGACAAATTAACCAGTCTAAAAACGACGGCACCGTTAAAAGTGACCCTACCGCATATCATCCATTTTAAGACGGATTCGGGTACCCCAGTCACTTTGGTACAAACCCACAATTTACCGATTGTGGATGTCAGTGTGTATTTTAATGCAGGCTCAGCTCGCGATGAAGCCATTAAAAAAGGCGGTTTTGGGATTGCCAGTCTGACCGCAAGTATGCTGGATCAGGGCACACGCCATAAAAGTGAAGATGAGATTGCCGAGACCAGTGAGCAGCTTGGGATTGATTTATCTGCCCGTGCTTATAAAGACATGTTTATTGTGAGTTTGCGCAGTCTATCCGATGAGGCGCGTTTATCCCCTGCGCTTGGTTTAATGAGCGATATGATGACCCAGCCTACGTTTCCAAACAAAAATTTTGAGCGTACCAAAGCCCAGTATCTAATCAGTCTGCAACAAGCCAAAGAAGATCCCGATAGCATCGCAAGCAAAGCCTTTGCTAACGCGCTTTATGGCAATCATCCCTACGCCCACCCCACCAAAGGCACAGAAGACAGCATTGCCAAAATTAATACCACCGATCTCAAAGCTTTTAGCCAGCAGTTTTTGGTGGCGAAGAACGCGAATATTGCCATTACTGGCGATATCAGTCTTGAGCGCGCGCGGGCGCTTGCCAATCAGCTAACCGCTCAAATGCCTGTTGGCACAGCTGCCCCAAAGCTTGCCGATGCCAAGCCTTTGAGCGCCGCTAAAACGATTCATATCCCATTTGACAGCACCCAAACTACCGTCTTGATGGGGCAATTGGGTCAAAAACGCGTGGTGGATAGCTTAGGCTTGCAGCATCAAACCAACTTTGCCATTGCCGATGAAATCGTCGGGGGCGGCAACTTTCAAGCCAGATTGATGGAAGATATCCGTAAAAAACGCGGGCTCACCTATGGCATTTATAGCAGCACCACGCCGATGCTTGCCCAAGGTAGCTATACCGTTAGCTTTTCTACCCGTAACCAAAAGTCGCAAGAAGCAATTGAGGCGACCAAGCAAGTCATCAAAAATACGCTAGAAAAAGGGGTAACGCCAAACGAATTGGCTTTAACCAAAGACAGTCTAATCAACAGTTTCCCAACTAGCTTTGCTAGCAATGCCGCCATGAATTCCACGATTGGTATGATGGGGTTTTATCAGCTGCCAGATAGTTACTTGACCGATTACGTGACGCGCGTGCAGCGCGCCGACCTTAACGCTGTCAATCAAAGCTATAAAGACCTCATTGACCCTAACAAGTTTTTGATTGTGACGGTTGGCAGCGCCACGCCAAACACAACAAAAACCGCTAAATAGCCAATGTCAACAGCTTAACAGTTGCGACAGGGTTAAAAACGACAGGGTGATGAGCTTGAGCTATGGCTTGCGCCCCATTTTCGAAAGCCTTGCGTATCAAGATGCACTGAGCCTGTCGGATACAAACCAAGTCCAAAACTATAAGCTTGCCCGTTGGACTGCCAAAACTGGCAAAGCACATCAAAGGTGCTTTCTATCGCCCATTTATTGGCTTCGTTTTCAGGTATCCAAATATCAATTGCGCCATTGGTCATGTGCTTACTCTCGCCTGCACCGCCCGCACAATCATTCAATGCAGGGTTTCGATACACGGAGCGTATCACTGTCGAATACGGCAAATAACCTTGTTTTTGCAGTTGCTGCAGCATTTGCAGGGTGGGCACGATATTTTGCCATAGTGACGCAGGCGGCACTTCATACGGCTCAAAACCGCAGCGCCGCGCATCTCTGGCACTCGTGATTAACTGATCCATCGGCGGAATACTGCCTAATTGGCTTTGCAAGTAATTTTGATACGCCAACACTTCTGATTGCTGATAACTGTGACTAGCTAACCAATCTTTAAAATCTGCATCATTGGTATAGACAACGTTACTATTATATCGTGTGGTATTTTTGAGTGCGCCATAATCTGTTGTAGGTCGGCTTGTGTTTTGACGGTTGAGAATAAGACCGCGCATATTGTCAGTCTGCGTGACAGTAGGATTTTTAGGGTTTGGCTGGGTTTTATGAACGATGGTCGTAGTAGGTTTTCGGTTATCGACGGGTGTGACAGGATGATTACACGCGATAAGCAATGTCATTATCATCCCTGAGCCAACAATGCCTGTTAAAATCTTTGTTTTAGTGTTCTGAGTCTTGGTAATGTTGATATTCTTGGTATTGGCACTCTCGGGCTTGCCATACTTTACTGTTTGCGCGTTGTCTTCGATAATGGTTGGTTTATTTTTGGTCTTGTTTTGATGTGTCATGGACTGCCTATTCACGTTTCGTCAAAATGGAAAAACACCACGGACTTATGAGCAACTGTCAAAAAAGTAGGCTTGATATACTTAGCTAACCATGCCTACTTGATAATTGTTTTTACTTAACTAATTTTCACTTAATAGTTATGTTCACTACATAATTAAGCTCACTTAATATAGTGACTTATTTCTACGAAACAAGTGTTATAAACTATTACATTATTAAGACTACCAAAATCACATTAAGCCATATAAACTATTGAGCCTATTTTTGTGTCTTTTTACAGACTTATTGTCACCGGGTTAATTTGATGTTTGGTGTGTATGGTAGATAAGATTGGACAGTACCGTTTTTCTAGGCAAGCTCATCACTTTGGTAATGACAGTCTACCCTCTTTTTGGCAGCGCGTGCATTTAGACCCTTGGTTATTGATGCTATTGTTTGTCACAGCTTTGTTTGGTTTAGCCATTTTATACAGTGCCTCTACTCAAGATATGGGAATGGTCATCCGTCAAACCATTAGTTTTACCATCGCGTTTGTGGTGATGATTGTCATGGCGCAAATCCCGCCCAGTCTTTACCGTGATTTTACCCCGTTTTTTTATGTGGGGGGCGTGGGGTTACTGATACTGGTCAAAATTATTGGTGAGGTGCGACTGGGTGCGCAGCGCTGGATTGGTATTCCTGGGTTTGGTAGTGTCCAGCCGTCAGAATTTATGAAGCTTGGCATGCCGATGCTCACTGCTTGGTTTTTATCCAAACGCGACTTGCCGCCAAGTTTATCGACAGTGCTTATCACGCTGGTGGCGATTGGTATTCCAGTACTGCTAATTGCTGAACAGCCCGACTTGGGTACCTCTTTATTGGTGGCGTCTAGTGGCTTATTTGTGCTGTTTTTATCGGGTTTACCTTGGTGGATGATTGGCTCTGCGGTGGCGCTGTTTATTCCTTTTGTTTTTGTGGCTTGGGAATACCTGCTACACGACTACCAGCGCAAACGCGTGCTAACTTTGCTAGACCCTGAAAGCGATGCCTTGGGGGCTGGATGGAATATCATGCAGTCAAAAACCGCGATTGGCTCAGGGGGACTCACAGGTAAAGGCTACTTGCAAGGCACACAATCTCATCTACATTTTTTACCCGAAGGCCACACCGATTTTATCATTGCGGCTTTTTCTGAAGAGTTTGGCTTAATTGGTGTCAGTTTACTGATGTTCCTGTATTTTTGTATTCTATGCCGCGCCTTATTTATTGCTTACTCCAATACTGCTGTCTATAGCAAATTACTCTCGGGCGCGATTGCCATGTCATTTTTTGTGTATGTGTTTGTAAATGCCGGCATGGTAGCAGGTATTTTGCCAGTTGTCGGTGTTCCTTTGCCATTTATCAGCTATGGCGGTACCGCGTTAATTACTTTGATGGCAGGATTTGGTTTAGTGATGTCAATTGCCTCACATAATGTTAAATAACCGTCACACTATTTTCGAAACTATTTTGTTTGCAACTAAACTATTTATAAACAATTATTTATGTAAATAGGTATTTTTAAATGTAAAAAACGTAAAAGAGTTATCATAAAAGATATCCTTTTTATGAGTAGTTTTAAACAATTATGATGGTAAAACTTAATAATTTTTACCGTTTATCTATTTTTTTGTACCTTTTATCTAAATAAATCGTGATTTTAATCGCGTAATTGCTTATTGTGGGTCATCAAGATTGAACAATTACATACCGAAACAAAGTAAAATTTGTAAACTAATTGTTAAATCTCATAAATTTTCTTGGTGCCCTATAAGCGATTTGTATGCATGACATATCAAGGCTTATTGGCTCCCAAATATAAGGCGCTCATTGTAAAGAGCGATTGTTCAGAGGTCATTATGTCAAAGCGTCAATCGAATTTAGCTAATGTAGCGACGTTACTTTGCTTTTGTGGCGTAACGGCGCTTAGCTCAACTACCCAAGCAGCCACGAGCAATTTAGATCACGTACTTAATGAGTTAACCCGCCAGCACAACAATGCATCAGACTTAGTCAAATCAGCCCGCCAACCTCGCAACCTTGCCTTAGAAAGCCAACTTATCAGCCAAGACACTTCACAAGCTAGCAAAGATGCAGACGTGTTAGAGCGTCTTTCTGCCGTTGCATCTAATACGGTCAATCGTTTTAGCCAAACGGGTGTCGCCTCTTGGTATGGTCGTCAATTTCAAGGTCGTAAAACTGCTAGCGGTGATACTTTTGATTCCAATTCGTTGACGGCTGCCCATCGCTCATTGCCAATGAATTGTTATATCAAAGTAACCAACAAATCAAACGGCAAAAGCGTTGTGGTAAAAGTCAATGACCGCGGTCCGTTTTCAAGCCATCGCGTCTTAGATTTATCGTATGCCGCCGCCAAACAAATTGGCTTAGCAAGCACGGGCACAGGCAACGTTGTTATTGAACGTGTAAGTGGTCTAAACTAATGTTAGCTGACTAGCAGCCTTTAGCTTAATATCAGTTTTTAGATGACTATCCGCCTATCAGCACAAAAAAAGCATGAAATTGATTCATGCTTTTTTAATTCCCTTAAAAATCTTACCGCGCCAAATACTTAGTCATATCTTCAATCCCATGCAAGGTCATTGGATACATATGACCTTGCATGATATCTTTGATTAAGCCGATGGTCTGGGTGTATTGCCAGTAGCTTGGTGTCTCAGGGTTGAGCCATGCGACTTTATCAAAGTGGTTAGTGATACGTTTTAGCCACGCCTGTCCCGTATCTTGGCTCATATACTCAACGCTGCCGCCGACAGATAACAACTCATAAGGCGACATTGCGGCATCACCGACAAAAATCACCCGATAATCACTGCCGTATTTGTGTAGCACATCCAATGTGGGCACCGCACTGGCGTTACGGCGGGCATTTTCTGTCCAAACATACTCATACACGCAGTTATGAAAATAAAAGAATTCAAGCGTCTTAAACTCATTTTTGGCAGCGGCAAATAAGCGCTCACACGCTTCAATATAGCTATCCATGCTACCACCGATATCAAACAGCATGAGCACTTTGACACGATTACGGCGTTCGGGACGCAGCTGTACATCGAGCATCCCTTTTTGCGCGGTTTTCTTGATGGTTGAGCCAATATCAAGCTCATCAGCCGCCCCATCACGCGCGAATTTACGCAGTTTACGCAGTGCCATCTGCATGGAGCGGGTTTCTAACTGGTTATCCGTATCCAAATCGCGGTATTTGCGCTGCTCCCACACCTTGACCGCGCTGCGTTTTCGGCTTTCACCCCCTACTCGTATGCCCTCAGGATGGTCGCCATACGCCCCAAATGGCGATGAGCCGCCTGTACCGACCCATTTGTTACCGCCTTGGTGTCGCTCTTTTTGTTCTTTTAGCCGTTTCTCTAGTGCTTTCATGAGTGCTTCAAGCGAGCCATATTTTTTGAGTAGGCGTCGCTGGGCTTCGGTGAGATTGTTGGGGTCAAGTTTGAGTTCCAGCCATTCTTTAGGGATATTACCCAATTTTGCCATCAGCTCGTCAATGTCGAGTGTATCAATACCTTCAAAATAATCCGCCATGGCACGGTCAAATTTATCAAAGTATTTTTCGTCTTTGACCATACATAGGCGAATCAGCTCGTAGAATTGTTCACGGTCGGCAAACACAATGCCTGTTTCTAGTAAGGCATAAAGGTCTAGCAATTCACGGGTAGAAACTGGCACGCCATAAGTGCGTAAGGTGTAAAAAAGATTGATAAACACACCAATCCCCTATCGACTACGACGCAGCATAAAGCCCATACGTTCAAGTAAACTCAAGTCATTTTCATTTTTGAGCAACGCCCCCGCCATGGGCGGTAAGTTATCGCTTGGATTTTTCAACCGCTCAATCGCATTTTGACTGCCCGCTTGCAACTCATCTGCCATCAGCAAACTAATCCAATCTACCAATTCAGAGGTGGATGGCGGTTTTTTTAAGCCTTTGACTTCACGCAGACCGTAGAACACCTTGAGTGCTTCATCCACCAAGTCTGCCTGTAGATTGGGGAAATGCACATCCACAATTTCGCGCATGGTTGCTTGGTCAGGAAAATCAATATAATGAAAAAAGCAACGACGCAAGAAGGCATCAGGCAGTTCTTTTTCATTGTTTGACGTGATAATAACGACAGGACGATGATCGGCGGTAATCGTTTCGCCAGTTTCATACACATAAAATGACATTTTATCGAGCTCATGTAGCAAGTCGTTAGGGAACTCAATATCCGCTTTATCAATCTCATCAATGAGCAGTACCACACGCTCAGGACTGGTAAATGCTTGCCATAGCTTGCCTGCCTTGATGTAGTTGGCAATATCATACACGCGGTCATCGCCCAATTGACTATCCCGCAGGCGTGATACCGCATCGTACTCATACAAGCCTTGTTCAGCTTTGGTGGTTGATTTGATGTGCCAAGTTAACAGTGGCATATCTAAACTTTTTGCCACTTCTTCAGCCAGTAGCGTTTTACCCGTGCCAGGTTCCCCTTTGATGAGTAACGGTTTTTGCAATTGAATCGCAGCGTTGACGGCAAGTTTTAGGTTGTCAGTGGCGATATAACTATCGGTGCTTGCAAAACTGCTTTGGGTTGCGCTGTTTTGGATGGCAGCATTTTGCTGATGGTCAGACATAAAAAAACCTATGATAATCGTCAAAAATGAGTTTCAGACTATCATAAGTTTTAGGGAAAGTTAAGCTATAAGTAAAAGGTTAAGCTGTAAAAGATTAAGCTATAAAAAGTTAAGCGGTTACAGCTTGCTGGCTTATCACTATCATAGCTTAGCGGCTAGGCTGGCTGATATTGGCGTTATTTAGCGCATGTTTTTTGTTGGTTTTATCGATGCCCATTCGAAGAATTTGCCAAATAAAACCCAAAATACAGCCCACTGTAATGACAACCATAATTGGTAGCAACCCATTAAAGATAATTGCTGGATCTTTGAGTAAAATCCCATACACCACGGAAATACTCGCTGGTGCGATGTCAGGCGGGGTGCCAAGGGAAGTGGTGGGCGTGAGCAAAATCGCAAATAGAATAATCCAACTCAAGCCTGCAAGCGTTTTTGGCAAAATCCGTACCACTAAAATCCAAAGCAGTAATACCACAATGGAAGATCCCACATAAGCATATAAGGGTAATTTGTCTGGCGGCACACCTTGAACCAGCTGCGCCCACCAAATGATGATTTCGCCTAGCACATTACCGATTTGGTCGAGTGATAAAAATGCAAACATAATTTTGCCTTGCCAAAAATAGATAGATTATTTTAGCATGATTCAACTCATTTTGTTAAAATTTTGCTACTGCCACTTGTTCTGCTGCGCTTCTGCCATATTCAATTTTGCTTGGCGTAACAGCACGTCTTCAGGCGGCATTTGCACAAAATACCCCTGACTTTGCAGTTTTTCTAACACTTCTGCTTTATTGACTCGTGCAAGCTTTGTCGTATTCGTCAAATCCAAATGCATCACAAAGGTTTCGCGCCCAATCGCTTGACGAAAATCCTTGGGCAACACTGACAACCAGTCACGAATCTCGTCCGTGTCATTGGGATAATCTGGGCGAGCAATGTACACATACAGGTCATCTTTTTTGCTAAATTTATAAATATCGCAATGCATCATACAACCCTATTATTACTGTAAAATTTAAAGTGCCTCTATCATACCATAAAATAGTATGTCTGGAATTGCACCCCTTTTGCTATTAGCGCCTTTTGCTATTAGCTTGGGTATGTTACATGTTAGCCGATAAAAAAAGAGCAACTAGGGCAATTGCTCTTTTGAGGATAAAAGCTACTGATAAATTTGCGCTTTATAAAAGCTAATTAATGATGCTCAGTATCGGCAATCTGCGCTTGTGCCAACGCAGACAAGGCGGCTTTTAACATCGCTGATACAGTGCTTGAGCAAGTGCCGATACCTGAATAAATCTCACCTTCAATATTCAACTGTAAGTAAGCAACGGCATTGGCATCACTGTTGTTTTGGGTGAGCGGGCTTTGACTTTCAACCGTTAACGCATGCTCTGCATAGTTGATAACGTGAATATTTTTGTTCAATTTGGCAGAGATGGCATTAATAAAGGCAGACAACGGACCATTACCATTACCAACGACGTCTATGATATCATCCCCCATACGCACAGAGCCTGTAAAGCTTACTGAGCCAGCGGTGTTTTTGATTTCATAATCTTGCAACGCCAAAGTAGATTGGTTCAAATAAGTGTTTTCAAACACGCTAATGACATCATCTGATGTCAATTCTGACTGACGGCTCTCGGCCTCTTGCTGAATGACACGGCTAAAGTCAATCTGCGTCCAGCGCGGCAAATGAAAACCAAAGTCACGTTGCAAGATATAAGCAACACCACCTTTCCCTGACTGGCTATTGATACGTACAACATCCTGATAGCCGCGTCCGATATGAGCAGGGTCAATCGGCAAGTATGCCACATCCCATAAGCCTTGGGTGGCTTCGGCATTTTTCTCGTTATAATCTAGCGATTTTTTGATGGCATCTTGGTGCGAGCCACTAAAAGCGGTAAATACCAACTCGCCCACATAAGGATGGCGTGGATGAATCGGTAACTGATTGCACTCACTCACCACTTGGGCGATTTCGCTCATGTTACTAAAATCAAGCTGTGGGTCTACGCCTTGGCTGTACATATTCATCGCCATGACCATAATATCCATGTTGCCTGTGCGCTCGCCATTGCCAAAAAGCGTGCCTTCAATCCGGTCAGCCCCTGCCATCAAACCTAACTCACTGGCAGCCACGGCACAGCCACGGTCATTGTGGGTGTGAAGGCTCACAATCACATGCTCACGCATGGGTAAGTTTTGGCAAAAATATTCAATCTGATCGGCATAAATATTGGGCGTTGAGCTCTCTACTGTTGATGGCAAGTTAAAGATTACCTTCTGACCTAAGTCCGGGCGCCAAACTTTACACACTTCATCACAGATTTTGACCGAAAAATCGACCTCGGTTTGTGAGAAACTTTCAGGGGAATATTCAAAAATCCATTCGGTTTCAGGGTATTCTTTCGCCAAATCACGCAACAATGTCGCACCCTCAACCGCAATCGCAATAATGTCATCATAATCTTTTTGATACACTTTTTCGCGCTGCACTTTTGAGGTTGAGTTATACACGTGGACGATGGCACGTTTGGCACCTTTTAGCGACTCAAAGGTGCGGCGAATCAAATGTTCGCGTGCCTGCACCAATACCTGCAAGGTCACATCGTCGGGTACGTGTCCGCCTTCGATTAATTTGCGAGTAAAGTCATACTCAACTTGCGCCGCTGATGGAAAACCAATCTCAATTTCTTTAAACCCCACTTGCACCAACAAATCAAAGAAGCGCATTTTTTGTTCAATGCTCATCGGCTCAATCAAGGCTTGGTTACCATCTCGCAAATCCACCGACGTCCATATGGGCGCTTTGGTGATGGTTTTATCGGGCCAAGTACGCTGGGTCATCTTTGGTGCAAATGCAAAGGGTTGGTATTTTTTATGATTAAAAGCCGCGTTTTTGGGTTGTATTGACATGCTAATGCTCCACATTTAATTTTACTTAAAATTCTATGATGAAATTATATCCATTTTTTTGTAGTTGAAGTAACTAAATTTTGCTATAAAATACATAGAATTTGATATTTATGGCTACTATAATTATATTGTTTAGTTAAAATCACTAATATTAAGAATTTACCATGGCTTCATTAGATAAAATAGACAGACAAATATTAGCGCTATTACGGGAAAATGCCCGCATGAGCAATCTTGAATTGGCAGAAAGCGTAAACTTAAGCCCTACCCCCTGTGCGCGCAGAGTCAAACAATTAGAAGATGCCGGTATTATCACCGGTTATAGTGTCACCACCGACCCTAGAAAATTAGGTTATCAACTGTCAGTCTATATTGCTATTAGCATGGATAAACATACAGCAGAGCGCTTTAGCAATTTTGAAAAAAAACTACGAGAATTTCCTGAAGTGGTAAGCTGTAGTATTGTGACAGGGCGCAGCGAAGACTATCTTATCAAAGCTTTGGTCAAAGATATGGCGCATTATGAAGAATTTTTATTGCATCGTCTAAACCGTATCGAAGGTATCGCACAAGTGCATACCAGTTTTGAATTACGAGAGGTATTCTCTCTTCCCATTATCACAGATACTATATGATGCTGTATTAATCATATAAAAAAAGATACCCACGAAGGAGTATCTTTTTTAGTAATTGACTGAAGTTAGAAACGGTAAGTTGCACCGATTTTAGCGATTGGGTACCATTTTGAATAATTTGAATCATCCAAATCTTGTTGTAAATCAGATTTTAAACGATTATTGTCAAATTTTGCAATTTCTTCACCATTGGCATTTAGAACTCGTGTGTTAGCATCAGTCACTTTTAAGCCACCAGTATAAGCTGCACCGATTTCACCGAATACACCAAAATTATTAGTGATATTAGGACGGAAACCAATAGTTAAGTATGGGTTCATGGTGTTTTTATTTTCAGCTGACGCTTCAATGTTACCATAGTAAGAGTTACCATTGATTTTAACTTGTTTGGTTTCAGTCGCTTGTTTTTTCAAGGTGATTTCATTGTCACCAAAAATGGTACCAACACCCACAGTAAACCAATTTCCAGCTGGACGTAAATTCACACCAATATATGGGTTGCTTGAATCTGTTTCTAAGTCATATTTAACATCTTCAATTTTGATGGTGTTTTTTAAATCACCGATATCGCCACCAGCCCAACCAACTACAAGCTCAGTTTTATCGTTTAGCGCCCAACCAATATTGGCACCATAACCTAAAGTACCTACTTCGGCACTGATAGCAGCAGGATTTGTTACGGTATCAAAAAACGTTCTAGTACCAGAAACCAATTGAGTTGTCGTATTTCGTACCACACCTGCGTTTGGGTCATAGGTGGTAGTAGATACAGCAACAGGCTGTGCAACAACTTGTTGATCAACAACTACAGTTTGAGCAAAAGCAGAAGTTGCGATTAAAGCAGCAGGAATAGCAGCTAATTTCAAAACTTTCATATAAATCTCCTAAGGACAAGATAAAGTAAATTTACCATTTCTCTTAAAAATCTAAAAGACTTTCAAGCGATGAATGACATATAAAGAAAAAGTAAATTAGTTGACATATTTTGTTACGTTTCTCTTAGGTATATTAAAACGTAATTTTTCAGCAATGTCTTTTAATTTTGTATAACTTTTCTATATGTTTATGTAATTACATAGGATGAAGTGTAATATTTTATCAAAAATGTTGCTTTTTTAAAAGACTTAAGTTGATGTTGCAATTAAGAGAATGACTTTTATGTTAATTTTTTTTACAATACGCCTATCGAGAGATGCTGCAGCTTAAGGTTCGCTTAATTTATATTTGCTTGCCTGCGCTAGGCTCGTTTTTTGTGTTTTAACCAAAATAAATCCAAAATAAATAACGGCATCTGCGTTTTTACTTTAACTTTTTTTACCGGTTTTAAGGAGTGGACGCAGTGTCCCTGTCTATCAATTCTACTGATTCAAATTTTTCTGATTACAAAGTTGCCGATATTAGCCTTGCCGACTACGGTCGCAAAGAAATCAAACTGGCTGAAACTGAAATGCCTGCTTTGATGGGCTTACGCCAACGCTACCAAGCCGAGCAGCCCTTAAAAGGCGCCAAGATTGTGGGCTGTATCCACATGACCATCCAAACGGCTGTCCTCATCGAAACGCTCGTGGCGCTGGGTGCTGAAGTACGCTGGACTTCTTGTAATATTTTTTCAACCCAAGACCATGCCGCTGCCGCCATCGCAGCAGCCGGTATTCCTGTGTTTGCCTGGAAAGGCGAGACTGAGGAAGAATACGAATGGTGTCTTCGCCAGCAGATTTTTGAAGGTGGTGAAGCCACGGGTAAGCTGTGGGATGCCAATATTATTCTAGATGATGGCGGTGACTTGACGGCGCTGATTCATAACGACTACCCGCAACTGCTCGACAACATTCACGGTATCTCAGAAGAGACAACAACAGGGGTGCATCGTCTAATTGAAATGTTAAATGCAGGCACGCTAAAAGTACCCGCCATTAATGTCAATGACGCAGTAACCAAATCAAAAAATGACAACAAATATGGCTGTCGTCATAGCCTAAACGATGCCATCAAACGTGGTACCGATATGCTGTTAGCGGGTCGTCGTGCGCTTGTTATCGGTTATGGCGATGTCGGTAAAGGTTCTGCTCAAAGCCTACGTCAAGAAGGTATGATAGTACGAGTAACGGAAGCTGATCCAATTTGTGGTATGCAAGCTTGTATGGATGGCTATGAATTGGTCTCGCCATTTGTGGAAGGTGACCCTGCCAAAGGTGTCAACAAAACCCTTATGCAAGATACTGACTTGGTGGTCACTACCACTGGTAACTACCATGTCTGTAATAGCGATATGCTAAAAGCCTTAAAAGCCACCGCAGTGGTTTGTAATATTGGTCACTTTGATACTGAGATTGATACCCAGTTTATGCGTGACAACTGGAAATGGGTGGAAGTGAAGCCTCAAGTACACCAAGTCTATCGATCAGAAGATGAAAACGATTACTTGCTTTTATTGTCGGAAGGTCGTTTGGTCAATTTGGGCAATGCCACAGGTCATCCATCACGTATTATGGATGGTTCTTTTGCCAACCAAGTATTGGCGCAAATGCACTTATTCAAAGAAAAATTTGCTGATTTGCCGGCGGACAAAAAAGCGGATAATTTATATGTCAAAGTATTGCCCAAAAAACTTGATGAAGAAGTGGCAGCAGCCATGGTTGCAGGCTTTAACGGGGTACTGACTAAATTGACGCAGCAACAAGCCGATTATATCGGTGTGCCAGTTGAAGGTCCGTTTAAACCTGATAGCTATAAATACTAATAGCTATAACTACTATTTGTTAAAGGTTCAATCAAAGTCATGCCCATGTGCATGACTTTTTTATGCAGTTTAACTCAATGTTTATGCCAAAAAATTCAATTTTTTTACTGTTATACCCGTTATAATGGTGCTATTTTTTATCATTTTGGATACTTTCATGACCACCATGACAACGCCGTTTTCTTTTGAGTTTTTTCCCCCCAAGACCGATGACGGTCAAACCAAATTATTGGCAACCTTTGATGAATTAAATGCTTTAAAACCGCAATATTTTAGCGTCACGTATGGCGCAGGTGGGTCAACCCGTGAGCGCACCTTAGGTATCGTTAAGGCACTGAGTGAAAAAAGTGACACACCTATCACCCCGCATTTATCCTGCATTGGCGATGATAAAGCCAAAATTGGCGAGTTATTAGATTATTATAAATCGTTAGGCATTAATCGCTTGGTGGCGCTGCGCGGTGATTTGCCATCGGGTATGGTAGGTCTTGGCGAGCTGCCGTTTGCTGTCGATTTGGTTAAATACATACGTGAGCATAGCGGTGATTATTTTCGTATCAAAGTCGCGGCTTATCCAGAAATGCACCCGCAAGCCAAAAGCTTTGATGCCGATATCCAAAACTTGCTCAATAAATACCGCGCAGGTGCGACTGAAGCGATTACCCAGTTTTTCTACAACGCTGACAGCTATCTATATCTGCGTGATGCCCTTGCCAAAAAAGGGGTGACACAAGATGAGTTCCCCATCATTGCAGGCATTATGCCTATCACCAATGCGTCAAATTTGATTCGATTTGCCGATGGCTGCGGGGCAGATATTCCACGTTTCATCCGTAAACAGCTTGCCGACTATGGCGATGACAAAAAAGCCATTCGTCAATTTGGGTTTGAAGTGATGGTCAATCTATGTGAGCGTTTGATTGCCGAAGGCGTGCCGTCAATGCATTTTTACAGCATGAACCAAGTCAGCCCAAATAAACAATTGATTGAAGCGCTCGGATTGGTTTAATTGGGGATAGACCTTACCCACTATCTGACAGTAAACAAAAAATGAGCATAACGGTGTTAAACTCTCTGTTTACCATCGTAAAATTGGGGCATCGCAAAATAACGCTTATCTTAAAGATTTTATCTGGAACAGTTTATCTTGAGCGGGTATGGTCGGATGCTTACGTTTTATCAAAGATAGCATGCTGTTCGATAGTAGGGCTAAGCATAGCATTAAGATGGTCAAGTGTGCGTTTACCATCGGTGGCTCGATTGTAGATGCGGTTATCGCTGATTTGTGCTACGAGATTTTTTACTACGAGATTTTGTGTTAGATGAGGCTTGGCATAGTAGCTAAGTGGGTAGTTTACTTGGGTTACCCGTAAGTATTGGCAGTGGTCTAAGCGAGTGATGAGTTTTTATTTCATCCCTGTATGCTACTATATTTTAATCAATTGACGCAAAAATTTATGCGCTTTGTATCAGCGCTCAATGTAAAAGGAGACTATTAAAGTCCCCTTTTTTTACTGCTGTGAGTATGTTTTAGTTTGATGCTACATTTACATGGCAGCGGCGAAGATTGCTACGACCTGTTCATGATTTGCCTTGCGTGGGTTGGTGAGCATACAAGCATCGTTTTGGGCATTGGTTGCCATGATGGCAAGGTCTTCTTGTTTAACACCAAGCTCAGTAAGTCCCTTAGGAATACCTATCGATTGGGATAGCTCACGAATTGCATTGATGCCTGCTTTACCTGCTTCTTCTCGAGTCATGCCTTTGATATCAATACCCATAAATTGTGCAATATCTGCATAACGCTCAGGTGTTGAAATCAGGTTAAATTCACAGACGTGCGGTAACAAAATCGCATTACAGACACCGTGTGGCAGATTGTAGAATCCACCTAACTGGTGCGCCATTGCATGTACATAGCCTAGCGAGGCATTATTAAACGCCATGCCTGCTAAGTATTGGGCGTAGCTCATAGCCTCACGCGCTTCAATGTTTTCGCCATTCGCTACAGCTTGACGCAGCCATTGTTGAATCATTCGAATGGCTTTTTCAGCACAAGCATCTGTAATCGGATTTGCAGCAGTCGATACATACGCCTCTACCGCATGGGTTAACGCATCCATACCTGTTGCCGCAGTTAAAGATGCAGGTTTAGCAGTCATCAGTCGAGGGTCATCAATAGCAATGAGTGGGGTACAACGCCAATCTACAATCGCCATTTTGACGTGGGTATCGGTATTGGTGATAATACAAAAACGTGTCATCTCTGATGCTGTACCTGCCGTGGTATTGATAGCAATCAATGGCGTCATTGGCACTTTACTTTTATCAATACCTTCATAGTCACGGATATGACCACCGCCTGCCGTCACTAGACCAATCCCTTTTGCACAGTCATGTGACGAACCGCCACCCAATGAGATGATAAAATCACAGCCGTTATCCTGATACGCTGTGACGCCATCGTGGACATTTT
Organism: Moraxella sp. CTOTU47724; assembly: GCF_032014955.1. NCBI lineage: Bacteria > Pseudomonadati > Pseudomonadota > Gammaproteobacteria > Moraxellales > Moraxellaceae > Moraxella > Moraxella sp. CTOTU47724. The sequence goes on along the minus strand of NZ_DALZSV010000006.1, from coordinate 16,703 downwards.
TGTCAGTTGGATTTGGCTCTGCGCCTGCAAATACGTAGCTATCAATACCTTGTTCGCTTAAATGTTTAATGATAATGTCTGGAACACCCGCTTTGTTCAGCCCTTGGTCAGTTACAATAAGCGCTTTTTTAGCACCTAGGTCTTTGGCTTTCGAGCCCACTTCTTTGACACAGCCAGGTCCAAATAATGATACGCAGGGAATAAAAAAGCCACTAGTTTGATCGGAGATTTGCTTATAAGCCATGATTAAATTCCTTTTAATCTTTTATGGTTAGGGTAAATAGTAATTTTATTCGTACACCTAGTTTTTTGTCATCTTACAATTAGATAAGATGTACTAATATATTTTTATAAAATATATTCTTATAAAATCACTATGACTTGATTGTAGTTAAGTCATCCAATGCTCTCTACCTACTATTAACCTACCTTAGTCAAAAAGTTACTCGAATTGATGTCTTTTGAAAAAATAAAGCACGCTACTTGCGTCCCTCATGGCTTATGCTGTCAAGCCTACAGCAAGACGCTGCATAGCTTTCATCACGCAGCCCGATAGCAAAACCTTGAACCTCTGCTGACTTCAATACGAAGCCTTTTTGTATCCGTTTACACAAAAATTCATATTACCATCAATATTGGTATTACCAATTTACAAAAAACCTAAAAAATATCGCTGTTTTTTTAAAATTCAATTGAATTAAAGCATAATTTTCTTTATTATTTGACCAATTATTGACACTCAGACTATTTTGGTAATACCAATTATTTCATGGAGGAAATGATGCAACATTGGCAACAGATTTACGATCCCATGGGCAATATTTGGCTTTCAAGTGCCATTGCCCTTATCCCAATTATCTTCTTTTTTCTAGCCTTAGCGGTGTTTCGCTTAAAAGGTAGTGTCGCAGGCACTATTACCGTTATTTTAGCGCTGCTTGTTGCCCTATTTTTATATCAAATGCCGGTGACGTTAGCGTTATCATCCGCGATTTATGGATTCTTCTACGGGCTTTGGCCTATCGCCTGGATTATTATCGGGGCGGTATTTTTATATAAAGTCACGGTAAAAACAGGGCAATTTGATATTATCCGCTCCAGTATTTTATCGCTCACCCAAGACCAACGCTTACAGATGTTACTGGTCGGGTTTGCCTTTGGTACTTTTTTAGAAGGCGCAGCAGGCTTTGGTGCCCCTGTGGCTATCACAGCAGCGTTATTGGTCGGATTAGGGTTTAAGCCTTTGTATGCCGCTGGACTTTGCCTCATTGTCAATACCGCCCCTGTTGCTTTTGGCGCGATGGGGATTCCAATCATCGTAGCAGGACAAGTATCTGGGGTAGAAACCCATGCCATCAGCCAAATGGTCGGACGTCAGTTGCCTTTTATTGTGCCGATTGTGTTAGTGTGGATTATGGCGATTATGGATGGGTGGCGCGGGGTTCGTGAAACCTTCCCAGCGATTGTGGTCGGTGGTGGGTCGTTTGCTATTGCGCAGTTTTTGACCTCAAACTACATTGGACCTGAGTTGCCTGATATTACCGCTGCTATTGCCTCGTTAATCAGTTTGACGTTGCTATTTAAAGTGTGGCAGCCCAAGCATGTGTTCCGTTTTGAAAATCAAGTCGATAGCAAAAATCAGATGGGTGATAACACAAGCGTATCAGCACCGTTGCCAACCACCCATTACTCGCCCGCTCAAATCATCAAAGCATGGATGCCGTTTGCCATTTTGACCGCGATGGTGTCGTTATGGAGCATTAAGCCGTTTAAAGATTTGTTTGTCAAAGGCAAAGATGGTCACCCTGATGGCGCGTTGGTCGATATGGTGATGAGTATCAATGTGCCGTATTTGCACAATGTAGTACAAAAATTGCCCCCAGTCGTCACCAAAATTACCGACTATGCGGCCATTTATAAATTTGATTGGTTCTCGGCAACGGGTACTGCGATCGTGCTCGCGGCGATTATCTCTATCGTGATGCTAAAAATGCGTCCCAAAGAAGCGTTATCGACGTTTGGCGAGACCGTTAAAGAACTACGCACCCCGATTTATTCTATTGGTATGGTGTTGGCGTTTGCGTTTATCGCCAATTATTCGGGGTTATCTGCTACATTAGCGTTAGCATTGGCACACACGGGCAAAGCTTTTACCTTCTTTTCACCATTTTTGGGTTGGTTAGGGGTATTTTTGACAGGCTCAGACACTTCAGCCAATGCGTTATTTGCCGCCCTTCAAGCTACCACCGCTCAGCAAATTGGTGTGCCTGAGGTGTTGTTAGTGGCAGCCAATACCTCAGGTGGGGTGACTGGTAAAATGATTTCCCCGCAATCCATTGCCATTGCCTGTGCCGCCACAGGTTTGGTGGGTAAAGAATCGGATTTGTTCAGATTTACCGTCAAACATAGTATTATTTTTACTATTATGATGGGCGCACTCATTACGCTACAAGCGTATGTTCTGCCTTGGATGATTCCACACGGATAATGATGGGTAAGGTATGAAGGTCGCAACGCAGGTTATTGAACAATTAATTTCGCTAATAGACCGTGAAGGGCTAAAAAATGGCGATAGATTACCTGCCGAGCGCCATTTGTGTGAGCGACTAAGTGTATCTCGTACCGCACTGCGTGAAGCGATACAGCAGATGAATAGTGTCGGTATTACCGAAAGTCGTATTGGGTCGGGAACGTTTGTCAAAGATGTGCAAAAAATCAAACAGAACCAACCCCTTGTAGCGCTGTCTGATAATCTGATATTACAGACACTAACCCCGTTATTAGATGCCGATCCCCTGTATCGTCTAGATGTGCAAGAAGCAAGAATTGTACTAGAAAGCGGTACAGCCTGGTACGCTGCCCAAAGAGCTACAAAACAAGACATTGAAAAAATCCGCTTTTACTACGAGCAGTTAGCGAACAGTCAGGCGCATGGCGACACCGAACAAGCCGCTATTGCCGATGCCAATTTTCATTTAGCGATTGCTGAAGCTTCCCAAAATGCGGTATTGTTGCAGATGATGAAAAATGTTTTTCACCTACTGCGACATAACGTGGTATTAGCTCGGCGAAAAATTTACACCGAGCATTATGGCTTTGAAACTTTACATACGCAGCACATGGCGATGATGAATGCGATTATCGCGCGTGATAGTGAATTAGCTCGCAAAGCCGTGGGCGAGCATATTGAGTTTGTGATAAAACAGGTTGCCAAGATTGATGAGGCAACGGCTCGCAGACAGCGAGTTTCCCGATTGGCCACTGATGTTTTTTAATACAGATGCCTGTTAATGCAGGCGCATTTTATAAACGTATTTTAGTGTAAACAGTTTTGAATGCACGTGGCTATTTTTACCATTAATAACATAGTTAAGATAGGGATATTATGATTATTTCTTCTGCCAATGATTACCGAGAAGCGGCGCGCCGTCGTTTACCCCCCTTTTTATTCCACTACATTGATGGTGGCGCGTATGCAGAATACACCCTAAAACGTAATGTTGAAGACTTATCAAGTATTGCCTTACGTCAGCGGGTATTAAAAGACATGACGCAGCTTGATTTATCCACTGAGATTTTTGGTGAGCAGCTGTCTTTGCCTGTGGCACTCTCGCCGGTGGGTTTGACGGGGATGTATGCTCGCCGTGGTGAAGTCCAAGCAGCCATGGCTGCTGACAAAAAAGGTATTCCATTTACCATGTCAACGGTATCAGTCTGCCCTATCGAAGAAGTCACCCCAAAAATCAATCGCCCTATGTGGTTTCAGCTGTATGTGTTGCGTGACCGTAAGTTTATGCAAAATGTGCTAGAGCGCGCCAAAGCGGCAGGCTGTTCAACGCTGGTGTTTACCGTCGATATGCCTGTGCCAGGGGCGAGATATCGCGATGCGCACTCTGGCATGAGTGGACCCAATGCCGCGATGCGTCGCTATCTACAAGCGTGCACCCATCCGCACTGGGCAATGAACGTGGGATTGCTAGGAAGACCCCATGACTTGGGTAATGTTTCTAAATATCTTGGTAAAGCGATTGGCTTAGAGGATTATATTGGTTGGCTCGGTAATAACTTTGATCCCTCGATTTCTTGGAAAGACTTAGAATGGATTCGTGATTTTTGGGATGGCGCTATGGTCATCAAAGGTATTCTTGACCCTCAAGACGCCAAAGATGCAGTACGTTTTGGCGCTGATGGTATCGTGGTTTCCAATCATGGTGGGCGTCAGCTTGATGGGGTGATGTCAACCGCCACTGCCCTACCCAAAATTGCCGATGCTGTTAAAGGTGATATCAAAATCTTGGTCGATTCGGGTATCCGTAATGGCTTAGATGTGGTGAGAATGCTGGCATTGGGAGCGGATTTATGTATGTTAGGACGTGCATTTATCTATGCGTTAGCCGCCGATGGTGAAGCTGGGGTGACCAATTTACTCAACTTGATAGACAAAGAAATGCGCGTGGCAATGACATTGACCAGTGCAAACCGAATTCAAGATATCAATCGAGACTGTTTGGTAGATTTTAGTACTGTGACTTGATAGACTGACAGTAAATAGCCAACCTTAGCATCTTTATGGGATTTTTTTATTCTGGTAAATCCTAAGATTTTATGATTTAGCTAAGTTCACCGCGCCACTAAGTGCACTAAATTTATCAACTTAGTTGCCCAATAACCGCTTATGATGAGTGGTTGATTGAGCAAGTGTGAATGAATTTAATATCGATACTTTTTATTTTGGATAAAAAACCGCTCTATGAGAGCGGTTTTTGTTGTTTATGACCTACCAAATTCTAGAAGAAGCCCATCGGTTTTTCAGAATAGCTGACCAGTAAATTTTTGGTATTTTGGTAATGCTCTAGCATCATTTTGTGGTTTTCACGCCCGATGCCTGATTTCTTGTAACCACCAAATGCGGCATGGGCTGGATAAATGTGGTAACAGTTTGTCCATACTCGCCCAGCTTGAATAGCACGCCCTGCACGGTAAGCAGTATTGCCACTACGTGCCCACACGCCAGCACCTAAACCAAACATAGTATCATTGGCAATACGCATGGCATCATCAAAGTCTTTGAAGGTTGTCACAGACAATACTGGGCCAAAAATCTCTTCTTGGAAGATTTTCATATCATTATTGCCTTTAAAAATCGTCGGCTCGATATAATAACCTTCACCCACCTCATGTCTTGCATTACCACCGGTTAAAAGCTCGGCGCCTTCTTGTTTGCCTGTAGCAATACAGCCTAAGATTTTGTCTTGTTGTTCCTGAGAAGCTTGCGCACCAATCATGGTTTCCGTATCCAATGGATGACCTGTTTTGATACGTTTGACACGCTCGACGGCTTTGGCCAAAAAGGCATCGGCGATACTTTCATGCACTAAGGCTCTCGAAGGACAGGTACATATTTCACCTTGATTGAGCGCAAACATAGTAAAACCTTCAAGCGCTTTTTCTAGGTAATCATCTTCTTTATCCATAACATCGGCAAAGAAAATATTGGGTGATTTACCGCCTAATTCTAAAGTAACTGGAATAATATTCTCTGTCGCATACTTCATAATAAGCTGACCGACAGGGGTTGAACCAGTAAAGGCAATTTTTGAGATGCGTGGGCTTCTAGCTAAATGACTACCCACCTCTTCGCCATACCCATTCACGATATTTAAAATACCTGCTGGTAGCAAATCTTGAATTAATTCAACAAGCACCAATAAGCTCACAGGCGTCTGTTCGGCGGGTTTTAAGACGATGCAGTTACCCGCGGCTAGTGCAGGCGCTATTTTCCAGGTAGCCATTAAAATTGGAAAGTTCCAGGGAATGATTTGTCCAACCACACCTAAAGGTTCATGAAAGTGATAAGCGACCGTGTCATCATCAATGGGTGACACACCGCCTTCTTGCGCGCGGATTGCACCGGCAAAGTAGCGAAAATGGTCAATGGCAAGTGGTATATCCGCAGCCAAGGTTTCACGGATGGGTTTACCGTTTTCCCATGTTTCAGCTACCGCCAATAACTCAATATTTTGCTCAAGGCGATCTGCGATTTTTAATAATAGATTAGAGCGCTCTGTGGGTGAAGCCGCATTCCACTTAGTTTTAGCGGCATGGGCGGCATCAAGTGCAAGTTCAATGTCTTCTGGACTTGATTTGGCGACTTTGGCGAAGGGCTTGCCGTTGACGGGTGAGATGTTATCAAAGTACTCACCTTTAACCGGCGCAACCCATTGGCCGCCAATAAAGTTGTCATACTTTTCTTTAAAATTGATTTTAGCACCGTCAGTATTAGGGTCAGCATAACGCATAATGACATTTCCTTTTGTCAGTTGGTAGATAAACTGCTTCATGCAGTTGGGGTTTACAAATTCATATTATTACAGAAACGGTAGGTAAAAGGTAGGTGTTTAATTATTCTTTACAATACGCTAGGCACATTATACTATTGAGGATAGCTTATTTTAAAAACCAAGGATTGGTTAGTGAATTAGGATATTTTAAAATATGAATAAAAATAGACTGTTAGAGCAAAGGCATCGGATTGAGAAGAAGCGTTTTAACATTACCTTTACCGATAATAATGCAGATCTTATCCAACAAAGTATTGTTCAGTCATGGCATCGCTCAGACAGTGCTAACATTCCAAAAGAGCGCCAACAAGCACCCCTTAACGCCACCAAAAGCGAGCAATCCTATTATCTAAAAAAAGCCTTAGGCTACTGTCAAAATCAATTGCAACATATCACCTTGCAATCCTCCATGGTGATGGCTGTGGCTGATATCGGTAGTACGATTATTTGGACGACTGCCAGTAAGTCTATGCAAAAAGCGGCAGAAGCGGTTAACTTCATCGAAGGCGGATGCTGGGGGGAAAGCCAAGTTGGCACAAATGCGCTCGCTTTATCGCTAAAAACGCAGCAATCAACTTGTGTTTTTTCCAATGAACACTATATGCCTTCGGTTCATGAATGGGTCTGTTATGCCACGCCTATCATTGAACCGCATACCAAGCAGGTCATTGGCGTCTTGGATTTATCGACCACTTGGCAGAATCACAATAATTTTGGCATATTTGCTGCTGAACGCTGTGCCAGTATTTTACAATCCGCTTTGAATGAATGCCAAAGACACTATCTGTATATTCAAGGATTTAATGAACCCAGGGTGATATTCAATGGCAAAATCTTGCGGCTGACTCCTCGGCAAGTCGAGATATTGACAGTGTTAGCGCTTTGTCCCCAAGGCATGAGCTTAGATGCCTTACACCAAGCGATCTATGGTGAGCGTAAAGTGTCACAAGGTACGCTAAAGACTGAAATGTCGCAGTTACGTGATACACTTACTGGTTTATTGGGTTCTCGTCCGTACCGCTTATTAATGCCTATTGATGGTGATTTTTTGAGGGTTGAACAATCATTAAATGCAGGTTATTTAGAAGCCGCCATCAAATTATATACCGGCATATTTTTTAGCAAAACTGAAAGCCCTTTTTTATGCACTTGGCGCACTTGTTTAGAAGCTCGCTTGAGCCAAGCCATTTATCATTCAGATCAGGTTGACTTATTACTCATGCATTTGTCAAATTGCCCCGATGCTAGCGACGCTATAGAAAGGTTGATTGAGTTAATGCCAGATAACCTCTCGATTCACCAACATTTAGAGGTACTGTCAAATCGGTAACTATCAATTTTTCTTTAACCCTCAATTTTCCCCTAATCATGCACTTTTCGTTATTTCCTGCTTTACTATCCTGTCTAGGCGCTGTCCGTGCAAGCATTGCTGCAATACCATCGACCTGTCAAGATAAAAGATAGCATGCCTTTATGCACTTTTGGGTGGTAATGCTTTTGTATTTTTTATCGAAAATTTATAGTGCGTAAATTCTGTGATAATTACCGTTCCTATTATTATTATCATTACCATTATCGCTCATAGCATTAGAAGGCTTGCGATTTCAAGCCTTTTTTCTTGGGTCAAAAGTGCTACAATGTGACAAAAAATTTTGAGACCTTTATGAATAACGCGTTATGGCTTCCTTGCACACAGATGCAAGCCCTTGAAAACAATCCCCCACTCCACCTCGTCAAAGCTCAAGGCAATCAACTATATGATCAGCACGGTAACGCCTATTACGATATGATTAGCTCATGGTGGGTCAATTTACATGGACATTGCCATCCCTTTATCAACGAAAAAATAAAACAGCAGCTCGATACGCTTGAGCATACTTTAATCGCTAGTGTCACTCATCCGCCGATTGTGACGCTTGCAGAAAAACTGGTTGCCATCACGCCCAAGTCACTAACCAAAGCCTTTTTTGCCGACAGTGGCTCAGGGGCGGTAGAAGTCGCGCTTAAGATGAGTTTGCAGTACTGGCAGCAATCAGGGCAAACGCAAAAAACCAAATTTATCTCATTGGAACACGGTTATCACGGTGAAACCGTTGGCAGTCTTGCGGTGACAGATATCCCGCTGTTTAGTGAGCAATACAAAGATTTGATTGTCAGTCAAATTCGCATTCCTTCCCCCGCGCATATTTTCGATACTGACGCTATCACAGCGCAGCTGCATGAGCAAAAGAGCTTGGATGCACTAGAGCGCATCTTGGCAGAAAAATCTCGCGATATCTGTGCGATTATCCTTGAACCTTTGGTACAAGGGGCGGCTGGCATGGCGATGTATTCTGCTAATTATTTGCTTGGCGTTGCCAAACTTGCGCACCATTATCACATCCACGTGATATATGATGAGATTGCCGTGGGTTTTGGTCGTACAGGTACTATGTTTGCGGTAGAACAAATGCTAGCCTTGGCAGATGCGGATAAACAAGACGATTATTGCCCTGACTTTATCTGTCTGTCAAAAGGTCTAACGGCAGGCTATCTGCCAATGTCTTGCGTCATGACAACCGATGATGTTTATCAAGCGTTTTATGATGACAAAGTGGAAAAAGGGTTTTTACATTCGCATAGTTTTACTGGCAATCCATTGGCTTGTAGCGCGGCTTTGGCGTCGCTTGAACTGTTTGAACGCGATAATGTCTTGCTACACAACCAATCCCTTATCCAAGCGATGGCTGATGGCTTACAGCAATTAGCTGAGACCAATTTACCCATAAAATTTGTACGTCAAACCGGCATGATTGCAGCTTTTACCTTGGATTTTTCTCAAAATTTTGGCAAAGCCTTTGCCCAGTTATGCCTTGATCAAGGCGTGATGATTCGTCCGATTGGCAACCATGTTTATCTTATTCCGCCTTATTGCACCACCCCAGCAGAGATTGGGCACATTTTTGGCATATTAAATCATTGTTTGCAAAAGCTTTGTGACAATCTCCCAAAAATACCGAAAGGCTCGTCTCAAGCCATCGATCTGCCTTAACGCCTTTACTAACGCCGCATGAAATTTACTGACTAATTAACCAATCAATTGTAAATAGATGTTTGTTATTATAATTTATCGTCAAAAGTTAGGATTTGTTACAAAGGTTCAATTCTTACCGTATTATAAAAAATTGTATTAAAATTCACAGCTTATGTCTACATTGCTAATATTTAACGTATAATCAATGAGATTATCGTCAAAAAAAATATTTAACTTTTGTAGGCATTTTAACCTACTTAACTTAACTCAATCGTGAAACTTACTTAGATGATTTATGCGTAGATTTTTTTACAACCAACCAAATTCGCTACAAGTTGGTAGCACTGTGCCTTTGACCGAAGAGATTTTTCATCATTGGTGTAAAGTGTTAAGAGCAAGTATGGATGAACAAGCGTTGTTTTTTGATGGTCAAGGTGGTGAATATACCGTTACTTTAACGGATATCACTAAAAAACAGGCGCTCGTTACCATCAACGATTTTAATCCGATCAATCGAGCTTTGCCATTTACTGTCAACATTGCCTTGGTGATGAGCCGTGGCGAGCGCATGGATTATGCCATTCAAAAAGCCACAGAGCTTGGGGTGTCATCGATTCAACTACTCACAAGCCAACATGGCGAAGTACGCCTAAAAGTAGACCAAACCGATAAAAAACTTGCCCATTGGCAGCAGGTTGCGGTATCGGCATGTGAGCAATGTGGGCTTAATATCGTGCCAACATTACTTGCACCAAAATCTTTTAGCGACTGGATTGGTGAGCTAGCAGGCATGCCCACTTCTACCAACGTGACCAAATTAATTTTAGCCGTTCCTCCTGATGACATTGAGCGTAGCGATGTTGAGCATAACGATATTGAACCCATCACGCCCTATACCCCATATCCCAACCCACTACCTCAGATAACAAACCAGTTTAGACAGTGTTCTTTAGCCCAATTTTGGTTACTCATTGGTGCCGAAGGTGGGTTTTCAGAGCAAGAAATAACGCAAGCTATCGAGCGAGGTTTTATGCCTTGGCAAATTGGCGAGCGTGTGCTACGAACTGAGACAGCCCCTGTCGTCGCATTGTCTTCATTGTTAACGTTACATCAAACTTTGACCCTTGCACAGGAATAATCATGTCACCGAACAACGATCCCGTCATGCCAATAGACCATCGTGATTGCTTTACAGGAGCTAACAAATTTTGTCATGATGAGTTAAGTCAGTATGGGTTTATTGTCGATAGCCATTTTTTTGATCAACAAATTTCGCTTGAACATCAAAATGCGGTGTTTGCCTCGGTTTTTTCAAAAATCCATGATGGCATTTTTATGCTTGATGAACGGCTACGTTTTATCTGTGTCAATCAGCAATTTTTAAACATTACCGCCTTGCCACGCGATCAGGTGATAGGTAGCCCGTTTTATTTTTATCCGTATAAGACCTACGCCCCACACTTACAGCAAGCGATTGCCACCATCATTACCAAACTGGATAATCGACAATCAATTTCGACCAATTTAGTGCTTTCTTATCACAATTCACCTGAAGTGGCGGTTTGGCTAGATATCTCCGTGTGTGAAGTCGATGACAACCGAGTGGTGTATGTAGGGCTACTTAGCAATTTAACCAAAAAAGATGCGCAGCTTAGCCACACCTTACATCTATACAATTATGATGAATTAACGGGTCTGCCCAATTACGATACTTTTTATGACAAATTAAAAAGCTGTATTGACTATTACCAGGCAGCCGATAATCAGCGTGAGTGTATGGGGATATTGCTACGCATCAATATTGATAAATTGCAATCTTTTAACATCAGCCTTGGCATTGAAAATACCAATACGCTGATTCAAGGGTTTGTCAAACGGGTAAAGTCCTTAAAAATTTCGGGTGCCAGTTTAGTCACTTTTTCGCGGTTTGGGGGTGATAGCTTTGCGGCGATGATTTCGGTACAACACCTTGATGCCGCGCATTACTACGTGGCAGCGCTCAAACAGTTATTTGACCTACCTTTTAGCATTGATGACCAATCAATTTATCTAAGGCTGTCGATTGGTGCTTCGGTTTTCCCAACCCATACCCAAGATGCTCAGACATTGCTATTGCAAGCAGACACGGCGTTAAAACATGCGCGGCTCATCAGTGATGAAGATTGTGTTTGGTATGATGCCAACCAGCAAAAAGGCAATTTTAAAGACATTCATTTGCTCAGTGCCTTTAAAAATGCGTTATTAAAACAGCAAATTTTGCCCTATTTTCAGCCTAAGTTAGAGTTTGCACAGCCTGACTTGCCGATGTTTGAAGCGCTGGTGCGCTGGGAGCATCCCACCCTTGGACTTCTCTATCCCAACGATTTTTTGGATGAGGTGCTCGATAAGTCATCGCAGGCGCTATTTGAAAAAATCGTGTTAGTTTGTATCGAGCAGATTTTGACATGGCGTGAGATGGGCTATAACTGCCTCATCTGTATCAATATTGATAGTCGTCAATTGATTAGTGACAAATTTATTGAGTTTATTGAAGGGACGATACAGCAGTATAGTTGGCTTGCGCAACTAATCAGTTTTGAAATCACCGAAGTCTGCAACATTCAAGATGAATTAAAAGCGCAAGCGATGTTATCAAAACTGCGCCAGTATGGTTTTAGTATATCGATTGATGACTTTGGTACAGGCTTTGCCGCGATGCAATATTTGATTAAATATCCGATTGATGTGCTCAAAATTGACCGCTTATTTATCACCAATATTTTACAAGACCCAAAAAAACAAGTGATTGTCAAATCAGTGATTGAGATGGCGCACTCGTTATCCATGCAAGCATTGGCTGAGGGGGTGTCTAACTGTGAAGAAATCGAATATTTGCGTAGCCTTGGTTGTGACTTGATTCAAGGCTTTGGTTTTGGTAAACCCATGTCTAGTCAAGATACCACTGAGTGGCTTAAAGCCAACTATAAACCAAACTATTTGCTATAAGTTTAAATTAGACTAATTAGATTTTTTTATGACCCTATAGTCATGTTAGTACCTTGTCACCTTTGTCAAATTTTCCTATCTTAGAGATATAAAACCTTAGTATTGGGGTAGGTTTTTTTCTTTTTAAAACACTAATCAAGGATATCGTATGCAATATAAAGCACCGCTTCGTGATATGAAATTTGTCATGCATGAATTATTAAAATTTGAAGATCACTACAAAACCATTCCTAGCTATGCCCATACGGATAAAGAAACGATTGATAGTTTCATAGAAGCAGGTGCAAGCTTCTCAGAAGCAGAATTGTCACCCCTTAACCGTTCAGGCGATGAAGAAGGCTGTCGTTTTGAAAATGGTAATGTATATACGCCAAAAGGCTTTAAAGAAGCTTATAAACAATACTGTGAATTAGGCTTTCCTTCTTTATGTGCCGATGAAGAATTTGGCGGTCAAGGCATGCCATTGTCATTGGGTTCAGCGGTCAGTGAAATGGTAGGTACGGCTAACTGGTCTTTCTCAATGTACCCAGGTCTATCTGAAGGTGCTATCCGTACGCTAGAACACCACGGTACCGATGAACAAAAACAAAAATATTTATTGAAACTCGTCAGCGGTGAGTGGACAGGTACCATGTGTCTGACCGAAGCACATGCAGGTTCTGATTTAGGTATTACCCGCACCAAAGCTGAACCCAATGAAGACGGTTCATACGCTATCACCGGTCAAAAAATCTTTATCTCAGCGGGCGAACACGACATGGCAGACAACATTGTCCATATCGTACTAGCGCGTTTACCGGGTGCGCCAGCAGGTACCAAAGGTATCTCATTGTTCATCGTACCAAAATTCAATGTCAACGAAGATGGCTCTATCGGTGAGCGTAACACCGTTACCTGTGGTTCGATTGAACACAAAATGGGTATTAAAGCCTCTGCAACTGCGGTACTAAACTTTGATAAAGCTAAAGGTTACTTGATTGGACCTGAAAACAAAGGTCTAAACTGTATGTTTACCTTTATGAATACCGCCCGTATTGGTACTGCGATTCAAGGTCTCACTGCGGCGGAATTGGCTTTCCAAGGTGGCTTAAGCTACGCCAAAGATCGTCTTGCGATGCGCGCATTAAGCGGTGCAAAAGCGCCAGAACAAGTGGCTGATCCAATCATCGTCCATCCAGCAGTGCGTAACATGGTATTAACTTGTAAAGCGTTTGCAGAAGGTGGCCGTGCCCTCGTCTACTATCTATCACAATTCTCTGATGTGGTAACTAAAGGTGAAGGCGAAACACAAGCTTACGCTGACCAAATGTTGTCTTTTTTAACCCCAATTGCTAAAGCCTTCTTAACTGAAACAGGTTATGAAGCAGCCAATCACGGTGTGCAAGTGTATGGTGGTCACGGCTTTATCCGTGAATGGGGCATGGAACAAAACGTACGTGATACGCGTATTGCTTGTATATACGAAGGTACCACTGAAATCCAGTCACTCGACTTGTTAGGTCGTAAAGTATTGGGTTCACAAGGTAAAATGCTAGCTAACTTTAGCAAAGTCATTTATCAATTCTGTGAAGAAAACAAAGACAACGATGCGATGGGTGAATTCATTCGTCCACTGGCACGTCTGAATAAAGAATGGGGCGATTTAACTGCTCGCATTGGTATGCAAGCCACTGAAAATCCTGATGCAGTGGGTGCAGCGGCTGTTGACTACATGTACTATAGTGGCTACATCACCCTAGCTTACCTATGGGCTCGTATGGCGTTAGTCGCTCAGCAAGCGCTCCAAGGCGACACCACTGAGACCAAATTCTATCAAGCGAAAATCAAAACCGCTCAGTTCTACTTTGCAAAACTATTGCCTCGCACCTTAACTTACGTCAAACGTATTGATACAGGTCTCGAGCCATACATGAGCATGGACGTTGACGAATTCCAATTCTAATTTTTACTAAGCTATCCAGTGTAGTAATAAAATTATGATAGAATCATTGATAGTTTAATTCTTTATTCAATCCTTAGGTAGCAAAAGCTGTCTAAGGATTTGTCTCATTTCGAATTACGAGCTAACCCATAAAAGGAAATAATATGCCTATTTATAATGCGCCAATTCAAGACATGAAATTCATTTTGAATGATGTATTCAATGCAGCCGATTTTTGGCAAAAAAATGAACAGTTAGCGCATGTTGACAGTGACACGGTCAATATGATTTTAGAAGAAATGTCAAAATTTGCTAAAAACACGTTACTGCCCATCAACCGCTCGGGTGATGAAGAAGCGGCACAATATCTGGGTGAAGGCAAAGTAAAAACCCCAACTGGTTTTAAAGCAGCATTTGACGAATATGCACAAGGCGGCTGGATTGGTTTGGGCGGCGATCCAAATCATGGCGGTCAAGGCATGCCAAAAATGGTTACTATGCTCGCTGAAGAGATGGTATTTACTGCCAACCAATCATTCGCGCTCTATCCAAACCTATCAGGTGGCGCGTGCATGTGTATTTATAACGCAGGCTCTGAAGAACAAAAACAAACCTACTTAGAAAAAATCTACTCAGGTGAGTGGACAGGTACGATGTGTTTGACTGAACCGCACGCAGGTACGGATTTGGGTATCATCAAAACCAAAGCCGTGCCAAACCAAGACGGTAGCTACAATATTACAGGTACCAAAATTTTTATCACCGCAGGTGAACATGACTTAGCAGACAATATCATCCATTTGGTATTGGCAAAAACCCCCGATGCCCCAGCAGGCTCAAAAGGGATTTCATTGTTTATCGTACCCAAATTCCATGTGAATGCCGATGGCTCATTGGGCGAGCGTAACGCGGTAAGCTGTGGCTCTATCGAGCACAAAATGGGTATCAAAGCGTCAGCGACTTGCGTCATGAACTTTGATGGTGCCAAAGGCTTTATGGTAGGCGCAGAAAATACCGGTCTTGCGTCCATGTTTATCATGATGAACTATGAGCGTTTGACGATGGGATTACAAGGTATCGGTGGCGCTGAGTTAGCTTATCAAAACGCCACAGCTTATACCCTTGACCGTATCCAAGGTCGCGCCGATAGTGGTATCCAAGAGCCAAACAAAGCTGCTGACCCAATCGTATTTCATGCCGACGTTCGCCGTATGCTGTTAAATGCTAAAACCATCAGTGAAGCCTCACGCTGCTTCGCGATGTATGTCGCCAAAGAGCTTGATACCAACAAATATACCGATGATGCCGAAGCAAGAAAAGCCGCTGATGACCGCGTTGCTCTTTTGACGCCAGTTGCTAAAGCGTTCTTAACCGACCGTGGTCTTGAAGCGTCAATTGATGCACAGCAATGCTTTGGTGGTCATGGCTATATCCGTGAATGGGGTATGGAACAAATCGTACGTGACACCCGTATCTCGCAAATTTATGAAGGGACCAATGGTATCCAATCACTTGACTTGTTGGGTCGTAAAGTGGTGAAAAACGGCGGTGCGTTTGTGACAACGTATGTGCAAGAAATGCGTGATTTTGCCAATAACATGAACGCAGACCATGCCATCAAACAAGCAATTTTAATATCAGCGGATAAACTTGAAGACTTAACCAAAGCGGTGGTAGCAGCGGCAGCGGTCAACAAAGACGAAATCAATGGCTGTGCGGTTGATTATTTACAAGCCTTTGGTTATGTCAGCTTTGCTTATATGTTTGGCTTGATGGTTGAAGCGGCAAATGGCAAAGAAGGCGACTTCTATGCCAACAAAGCAAAATTAGCAGACTACTATGTCGGTCGTATGTTGCCACGCTTAGACGCGCATATTGCGATGGTAAAAGCAACAAGCCAACCCATCACAGCGTTTGACCGCGATTATTTTGCGGCAACCATTGCTTAATCCCTACTTAAAAATAAAAAAATCGGCCACTTGAGCCGATTTTTTTATGGGTTAATAGGTTAGCGAAGTATATCGTCATCCTCATCTGCTAACGATTCATCTTCATCAAAATCAAAGTCTTCATATTCATAATCCGCTGAGTCGTTTTCTTCAACGACAGCAACGCACTCTTCATATAATTCAAAAATATATTCTTTGATATCACTTTCTTGCTGGTGTTTATTTGGCGTGAGTTTGGCTTCTTCTTCATAGATGAATTTTGCCAAATTTAGCGCGACATAGTTATTACTTAGTTCAATCATGGTGTTATCCTTCTTATGTGGGGTATTATTATTTTAAAACGGTAGCGATAGCGCATCGTTAGTATGACATATTCAAAAATAGAAAGCTTAAAGCAGTTGTAAGCTCGTGTAAAATTCGAACTTTTAACAATTTGACGCCATAAAATATAAAACCCACCGAAGTGGGTCTATATGACTGCTTACTGCTTATCGTTT
>NZ_DALZSV010000005.1:0-80498 GCF_032014955.1 Moraxella sp. CTOTU47724 | reverse complement strand
ATTCAGCTTTAGGAGCAATAACTAGAGTACCGTCTTCCTGTTTTAGCTCGACCAAATCATGCAGGCGTAAAGTTAGCGTACCTTTGCTACCTTTAACTTCAACCTGCTGACCGTTCAAAGTAACACTTGTACCATTTGGTAGTGCTACAGGGGCTTTAGCCACACGAGACATACGGGTAATTCCTATAAAAGTGATAAAAAAACGAACAGGCACAACAAACTATGCCTGTCCTTCTTAATGTTAATTAAGCCACGAACGCAATAATTTCGCCGCCTAATCCAGCTGCACGAGCTTCACGGTCACTCATGATGCCTTTACTGGTAGAGATGATTGCTACACCTAGACCTTTTTGGACGCTTGGTAGTGCATCTTTACCACGGTATTGACGTAAACCTGGACGACTATAACGTTTAATCGTCTCAATAACTGGTTTACCTTCAAAATATTTTAACTCTAAGGTTAATTCAGTTTTACCTGTACCAACTTCTTGAGTTTCTGCGGTCGCAACATAACCTTCTTTTACTAGCAAATCAGCAATTGATTTACGTAGTTTTGAGCTTGGCATAGTCACAGACGCTTTTTGAGCCATTTGTGCATTACGGATACGAGTCAACATATCAGCAACGGTATCTTGCATACTCATATTGTTTCCCCTTACCAGCTTGCTTTATGAACGCCAGGTACATCACCTTGCATTACTTTTTCACGAATCATGTTACGTGAAAGACCAAATTTACGGAAATAACCGTGTGGACGACCTGTCAATGCACAACGATTACGTAAACGTACTGGTGAAGCATCACGTGGCAGTGCTTGTAATGTAAGCATTGCGTCCATACGCTCTTCGTCAGTTGCGTTGATGTCGCTGATAATTGCCTTAAGCTTTGCACGCTTCTCAGCATATTTAGCAACAGTCGCTTCGCGTTTAAATTCGCGATTAATCATACTTTTCTTTGCCATATTGCCTTATCCTTGCTGTTAGCCCTTAAATGGGAAGCCGAATGCTTTAAGCAATGCACGACCTTGATCATCAGTTTTTGCGGTAGTCGTAATGGTAATATCTAAACCACGAATACGGTCGATTTTGTCAAAGTCAACTTCAGGGAAAACGATTTGCTCTTTGATACCTAGTGAATAGTTACCACGGCCATCAAATGCTTTATCTGTAAAACCGCGGAAGTCACGGATACGTGGAATAGCGATTGAGATTAAACGATCTAAAAACTCGTACATCTGTTCGCCACGTAACGTTACTTTACAGCCGATTGGCCATTCTTCACGGATTTTAAAGCCGGCAACTGATTTGCGAGCTTTGGTTACTACAGGTTTTTGACCGGCAATTGCCGTCATATCCGCTAATGCACCTTCAAGCACTTTTTTGTCTTGAGCCGCATCACCCACACCCATGTTTAGGGTGATTTTGGTGATTTTAGGGATTTCCATAACGTTGGCTAAACCAAGCTCTTGCTGAATTTTTTGCTTAAGCTGTTCGTTATATTGTGTTTTAAGTCTTGCCATTACTGATACCCTTAGATGGTTATGCAGTCGCCACAACTTCACCAGATGAACGATAAACGCGTTGTTTTTTGCCTTCGTCATTCAATTGGTAAGAAATACGATCTGCCTTTTGGGTTGCTGCATTATAAATTGCAACATTTGAAATGTGTAAAAATGCTTCTTTCTCGATAATACCACCTTCAACGCCAGTCTGTTGGTTTGGCTTTTGGTGTTTTTTAACGATGTTGATGCCTTCAACTTTTACACGGTCTTCTTTTACTGCTAGTACTGTACCTTGCTTGCCTTTATCTTTGCCAGCAATTACAATCACTTGGTCGCCTTTACGTAATTTTGCCATGTTTTCCTCACAATACTTCTGGGGCTAATGAAACAATTTTCATAAATTGTTCGCCACGTAGTTCGCGGGTTACTGGTCCAAAAATACGTGTTGCAATTGGTGCTTTATTGTTGTTCAACAACACAGCTGCATTATCATCAAAACGTAGTACTGAACCGTCAGGACGACGTACACCAAACTTCGTGCGTACGACTACCGCGTTCATTACATCACCTTTCTTGACACGACCGCGTGGAATTGCTTCTTTCACAGTCACTTTAATGATGTCGCCTACTGATGCATAACGACGATGTGAGCCACCTAGCACTTTAATGCACATAACTCGTTTTGCACCACTGTTGTCTGCAACTTCCAGCATTGTTTCAGTCTGAATCATCGCGTTACTCCATAAATTGGCAAAACAAGTCTTTGCCACAATAAGCCATTTTTAAGGTGGCGTATTGTAGCAGTTACTGACTTGCTTTGCAATTATAACTATCTATTTAAGTTAAATTAAATATTAACTGCTTTTTCTACGACGTCTACTAACACCCAAGATTTGGTTTTTGATAGTGGACGTGTTGATTTGATACGAACAGTATCACCAACGCCACACTCATTGTTTTCGTCATGAGCATGTAGTTTGGTAGAACGGCGAATCATTTTGCCATATTTGGCATGACGAATACGACGCTCAACAAGTACAGTAATGGTTTTATCCATTTTGTCACTGACAACTTTACCAGTGACTGTACTTTGTTCAGTAGCGTTAGCTTGGTTGGTATTTTGCTCACTCATGATTAAGCCCCTTGGTTTTCGGTGTTCTGTTTTTCAGAGATAAGAGTCTTGATTTGAGCAATCGTACGACGATTTGCTTTAATCTCATGGGTGTTGCCTAACTGACCAGTGGCTTTTGCCATACGAAGACGAAATGTTTCTAATTGCTTTTCGTCTAGTAATTGGGTCAGCTCTTCGACTGATTTGTCTTTAAGTTCACTGATCTTCATTACATTATCGTCCGTTTAACAATGGTGGTTTTGAAAGGCAACTTGGCAGCTGCAAGCGTGAACGCTTCAGTTGCTAGCTCGTCAGAAACCCCTTCGATTTCATAAAGCATTTTGCCTGGTTTGATTTCGCATACCCAGTATTCTACTGGACCTTTACCTTTACCCATACGAACTTCTAGTGGTTTTTCGGTAATTGGTTTGTCTGGGAATACACGAATCCAAATTTTACCACCGCGCTTGATACGACGTGAAATTGTACGACGAGCAGCTTCGATTTGACGTGCAGTCATGCGACCACGTTCTACTGATTTAAGTCCGATTGTACCAAAAGATACGCTACTACCACGGTGAGCTAACCCCGTATTACGTCCTTTTTGTACTTTACGAAACTTGGTACGTTTTGGTTGTAACATATCGATTAACCTCTGTCTTTAGCTGGGCGCTCACTACGTGGGCGGTCGCTACGATCATTACGAGCACGACGTTTTTGAGGTGCACGTGCTTGTTTTTCTTCTTTGACTGGATTATATACACGGTTCATGCCATCAAGCACTTCTCCACGGAAAATCCAAACTTTTACACCGATAGTACCGTAAGTGGTTTCTGCGCGTACATTTGAGTAGTCAATGTCAGCACGTAATGTATGCAAAGGTACACGACCTTCACGATACCACTCTGAGCGCGCAATCTCAGCACCGCCAAGACGACCTGATAGCTCAACTTTGATACCTTGTGCGCCAGCTTTCATACTGTTTTGAACAGCACGTTTCATAGCACGGCGGAACATGACACGACGTTCAAGTTGTGAAGCAATACCATCAGCCACTAGACGTGCGTCTAAGTCTGGTTGGGTGATTTCTTCAATGCTAACTTGTGCTGGTACGCCCATTAATTTGGTAAGTTCTTTTTGTAGGCTTTCAATATCTTCGCCTTTTTTACCAATGATGATACCAGGACGTGCCGTAGCGATAGTGATTTTAGCTGCGCCCGTAGGACGTTCGATGCTAATACCGCTGATCATCGCTGCTTTAAGCTTTTTCTCTAAATATTTACGAACTTGTAAGTCGTTGATTAAGTATTCAGAGTATTTCTTTGGATCTGCATACCAGTTAGCGTTTGATTTACGGATTACGCCAAGACGGATGCCGATTGGATGAACTTTCTGTCCCATATTATGCTCCTACCTTAACTGTGATGTGGCAAGTACGTTTGCTAATACGGTCAGCACGACCTTTGGCACGTGGTAAAACACGTTTTAACGTAATACCTTCATCCACATAAATGGTAGAAACACGCAATGTATCGATGTCTAAACCATTGTTATGCTCAGCGTTAGCAATCGCAGATTCTAAGCATTTTTTAACCAATTTAGCGGCTTTTTTGTTGCTAAAGGTTAAGATATCTAATGCACGCTCGATTGATTTGCCGCGAACTTCGTCAGCAACTAAGCGTACTTTTTGTGCCGAAATGGCGGCACCGCGTAATTTTGCAGTTACTTCCATGATGAGCACCTTATTTCTTAGATTTCTTGTCAACGCCATGACCACGATATGTACGGGTTGGGGCGAATTCACCAAGTTTATGACCAACCATTTGCTCGTTTACGATAACAGGTACATGTGTACGACCGTTATGAACAGAAATAGTTAAGCCGACCATTTGTGGCAAAATCATTGAGCGACGTGACCAAGTTTTGATTGGTTTGCGTGAGTTAGTTTCTAACGCATTCTCAACTTTGGCAAACAAGTGCGCATCGATGAATGGACCTTTTTTCAATGAACGAGGCATGAAATTATTCCTTATTTCTTATTGACGCGACGACGGCGGATAATCATGTGGTCAGTACGTTTGTTAGAACGTGTTTTAAGGCCTTTAGCCTTTTGACCCCATGGGCTGGTTGGGTGTTTACCGAAGTTACGACCTTCACCACCACCGTGTGGATGGTCAACTGGGTTCATTGCAGTACCACGAACGGTAGGACGAACGCCACGCCAGCGGTTGGCTCCTGCTTTACCCAATGATTTAAGGTTATTTTCAGTGTTTGATACTTCACCGATAACCGCACGACAATTTACGTGGATACGACGAGTTTCGCCTGAACGTAAACGAACGATTGCATAGATACCATCACGACCCAATAATTGAACCGCAGCACCTGCTGAACGAGCGATCTGTGCACCTTTACCGATTTTAAGTTCGATATTGTGAATCACTGTACCCACTGGAATGCTACGTAGTGGCAAGCAGTTACCTGGGCGAATTGGTGCAGTTTCACCAGAAATAACGGTATCGCCTTGTTGCAATTTTTTTGGTGCGATGATGTAACGACGCTCACCGTCTGCATATTTAAGTAGTGCGATGTGTGCAGTACGGTTTGGATCGTACTCAATACGCTCTACAACAGCAGGAATATTGTCTTTGTTACGTTTGAAGTCAACAACACGGTAATGCTGTTTATGACCACCACCGATATGACGGGTAGTGATACGACCGTTGTTGTTACGACCACCAGTTTTGCCTTTTGACTCTACTAATGCTGCATAAGGACGACCTTTATGAAGGTGTGGATGCACCACTTTCTCGACAAATCGGCGACCTGGTGATGTCGGTTTGGCTTTTACGATAGGCATTGTGTAATCCTTATTCGTTGTCAGCAGCAGGTTGTTCTGCTACGTCGGCTACTTGAACATCTTGACCAGCTTTTAAGGTCACATAGGCTTTTTTGAAGTCTTGACGACGACCTACCGTGCGACCAAATCGCTTTGTCTTACCTTTAACATTCAAAGTGTTAACTTTAACTACTTCAACACCTTCAAACATTAATTCTACGGCTTTTTTAATCTCTTTTTTTGTCGCGTTGGTGTCAACTTTGAACACTTGCACACCTAAAGTATCGCCCAAGATTTGAGATTTTTCTGAAAATACAGGTGCTTTTAGTACCTGATATAGTCTTGCGTTATTCATGCTAACACTCCCTCAATTTCTTTGGCGGCTGCGACAGACATGATGACTTTGTCAAACGCAATTAGGCTAACTGGATCAACTTCAGTGCTACCTAGTACGCTGACGTATGGAATATTGCGAGCAGCTAAGTAAAGATTTTCGTCAACTTCATTGGTAACGATTAATGCTTTAGGGGCATTTAAGTCTTTAAGTTTAGCGATAAGCTCTTTAGTTTTTGGTGCTGAGATGCTGATGTCATCAACCAATACTAAACGGTCTTGACGAATCAATTCAGCAAGAATGCATTGCATGGCACCACGGTACATTTTACGGTTCACTTTTTGTGACCAATCTTGTGGTTTGGCTGCAAATGCGCGACCACCACCGACCCAAATTGGGCTACGGATGGAACCTGCACGTGCACGGCCAGTACCTTTTTGACGCCATGGTTTTTTACCACCGCCAGATACTTCACCACGCGTTTTTTGAGCACGGCTACCTTGACGACCACCCGCTAAATAAGCGGTAACTACTTGGTGTACAAGTGCTTCGTTGAATTCACGACCAAATGCTACGTCTGATAGCTCAACCGCCGAACCTGTTACTGTATTTAGATTCACGTTAATCCCCTTGATTAAGCTTTAACTGATGGACGTACGATAACGTCGCCACCGTTGGCACCAGGAATTGCACCCTTGATAACTAGGATACCTTTTTCAGCATCAACTGAAATCACTTCTAAGCCTTGTACGGTCACACGTTTGTTACCCATTTGACCTGGCATTTTTTTGCCTTTAAATACACGACCTGGAGTTTGGTTTTGACCTGTAGAACCCACAACGCGGTGAGATACTGAGTTACCATGTGTCCAATCTTGTGAACGGAAGTTGTGGCGTTTGATACCACCTTGGAAACCTTTACCTTTGCTGGTACCAATTACGTCAACGATTTGACCTACTTGGAACAAGTCAGCAGCGATTTCACTACCTGCTTCGCGGTCTTCAAGTTCGCTGTCTTCGACGCGAAATTCCCAAGTGCCACGACCTGCAGCAACGCCAGCTTTTGCAAAGTGACCTTTTTGAGCTGCATTAACACGAGAATCACGACGTTCACCAGTTGTTACTTGGATAGCTTGGTAGCCGTCTGTGTCTTGTGTTTTGATTTGAGAGATACGGTTGGCAGTAACTTCAACAACAGTTACAGGAATTGAAACACCTGCTTCTGTGAAGATACGAGTCATGCCGCATTTTTTTCCGACTAAACCGATCGCCATGTTGTTAACCTCTTAATTTTTACTGTTATTCAATATAGGTGTTACCCTAAGGGGTTAGCCTAATGCGATTTGTACATCAACACCCGCCGCCAAATCCAACTTCATCAGTGCATCGACTGTTTTGTCAGTAGGCTGAACGATATCTACCATACGTTTGAATGTGCGGATTTCGTATTGGTCACGGGCATCTTTGTTCACGTGTGGTGAGGTTAAGATGTTAAAGCGTTCAATGCGAGTTGGTAGCGGTACTGGACCACGAACTTGTGCACCTGTGCGTTTTGCGGTATCAACAATCTCTTGAGCTGATTGGTCAATCAGACGATGGTCAAAAGATTTAAGTCTGATACGGATTTTCTGGTTAGCCATGCCAGTAAGCTCCTAATATAAAGTTTGATATGGGTTAATTTGCGTTGGGTGTTAAGCTGTTATTGAGTAAACACCTAACTTGCATTTTTTACCTGTTTTTGACAGGCACTTTTTGAAAATAAAAAAATTTCAGTCCCACTCAAACTATTAACTTGCAATACATAGATAGCATTATTAAATAGTCGGTGAAACTGTATTTTTTAATTTCGTGTCGCAAACAATGGAGCGACTGTATTAAAGGGCTTATTCTTTTATGAATTGACGAATCATCTTCGTCGCCCTGCAATAAGTTAAGTGGGCTGTATTATACCGATTTTTTGGGTAAAAGCAATAGGCTAATCTAGCAAAATATCATATTGTTCTTGGTTAAAACGGTTATCACTCTCCAAATTAATCGGACGACCCAGCAAATATTCCATCTCTGCCACTGTATCCGCTTCAATGGTTTCAAGCAAGTCAATCACGCCGCTGTTTGCTACCACGGTAAATTTCTTAGGGGCATTATAGGTTCTGGCGCAGCGCATCAATTCGCGAAAAATCTCCAGACACACGGTTTCGGCGCTTTTGACAAACCCTTTACCGCCACAGGTTGGACACGGCTCACAAAGCTGTTGTTGTAGACTCTCACGCGTGCGTTTGCGAGTCATCTCTATCAGCCCAAGCGCTGAGACTTCGCTGATGTTGGTTTTGGCATAGTCACGTTTGAGCTGTTCTTGCAGGCTTGCTAGCACGTCATCGCGGTGTTGTTGCTCTTGCATATCGATAAAGTCAAGAATGATAATCCCGCCCAAATTACGCAGTCGCAGCTGACGGGCGATGGCGTGGGTGGCCTCTAAATTGGTTTTATACACCGTATCTTCAAGGGAACGCCCTCCGACAAATGAGCCTGTATTGACATCGATGGTGGTCATGGCTTCGGTTTGGTCAATGATGAGATAACCGCCTGATTTGAGATTGACACGGCGATTGAGCGCGTCTTTTAAATCCTCTTCAACGCGGTGAACATCAAATAACGCCTGCTCGCCTTCATACAATTGAATACGTGGATAAATCAGTGGGACAAATTCTTTGGCAAAATGACGAATAGCATCAAACACTCTAGCGTTATCGACCGTCACCCTTTCAGTCTGCTCACCAATCAAATCTCGAATCGCGCGCAAAGGTAGTGATAAATCTTGATAAATCAGCTCAAAACGGCGATGGGTCGGCGTTTGTTCACGGCGGGCTTGTACCATACGCCAAAGCTGTAGTAGATAATAAATATCTTCTTCTAGCTTGGATTGCGGGATATTTTCGGCAGCGGTACGGGCAATCAATCCGCCTTGTAGATTGACTTGGTGCATCAGCTCGCTAAGCTGTGTTTTTAACCGCTCTCGCTCATCGCCATCAATCCGCTGAGAGATACCGATATGTTCACCATACGGCAAGTACACCAAATAACGCGAAGGCAATGACACATCCGTCGTCAGTCGTGCGCCTTTACTGCCTAATTGGTCTTTAATCACTTGCACCAAGATACGCTGTCCTTCATACAAGCGGTTTTCTATCAACTCGTTAGGCGGTGGCTGATAGGTGGTTGTGGTCATCGCAAGCGTGGTGGTGTCAGGGTCTAAGGTGTTGTCAATTGCGGGGTTTTGCGGTTTGGGCGGTTCAATGGCTGAAAGCTTAGGACGCAGGGTCTGCATATCATTGACGTGCAAAAATGCGGTGCGTGATTGCCCAATGTCGATAAACGCCGCCTGCATGCCTGGCAATACGCGCACCACTGTGCCAAGGTAGATATTGCCTACTGAGCCAAGTTTGCTATGGCGTTCGATAAAGATTTCGTTCAGTATCCCATCTTCGAGCACCGCGACTCGGCTCTCAGATGGGCTAATGTTGATGAGTAGTTCTTCGGTCATTATTAACAGCTTTTTAAAATTTTTAGTTGCCGTTATTCTACTCGAAGTTAGTTATCTGCACAAAGCTAAACTAAATTAGCTGTTGTTTTAGTTCATTGATTGTGGTCACAAGCTTAGTTGGATGTTCTTTTGCCAAAACATCGGCTTTTTCACAGCCATAACTTACAGCAATGCTATCCATCTGTATTGCATTTGCCATACGGATGTCATGAATACTATCACCGACCAATATCGCATCTTCCACCGTTTTACCCGTTTCGCTCAAAATTGCTTGCAGCATGAGCGGATTGGGCTTACCTGCGGTTTCGTCAGCGGTTTTGGTGAGCGTAAAAAACGCTTGAATGCCAGAATTGGGTAGCACGCGCTGCAGCCCTTTTCGTTTTTTCCCTGTGGCAATCGCTAGTGTTTTGCCTTGTGCGTGTAAATCTTGAATCAATTCTTTAATACCATCAAACAGTTTGTCGTTGTCGCAATGCTTGACATAATATTCTGAGTAAGTCGCTAAAAGTTCATCATATTTATCGCTGTCATTGGGAAATAGCATGGGAAACGCATCGACTAACGCAATGCCGATAATAGATTTTGTCGCTTCATCAGTGACGGTTAAACCGTGCTTTTCAGCAGCATAGCGCATGGCATCGACGATTAAGCCCACCGAATCCATCAGCGTGCCATCCCAATCGAAAATGATTAGCGATTTGTTTTTCATGTTAATCATGTTGATTCTCTAGCAAATTTTGCATATCGTCTGGCAATTCGGCTGTAATCACCTCATATTCTGGAATAGCAAGCTGATAAGCATGCAAGCACAAGCGGCGCACGCTTTTATCGCCTTTAGCTACATTCGGATTGTATTTATCATCACCCAATAATGGATGCCCGATACTCGCCAAATGAACCCGAATTTGGTGGGTACGCCCTGTCAGCGGTTTGGCTTCAATTAAGCTGACTTTTTGACCATTTAACTCAAATTTTTGCAACACTTTAATTTGGGTTTGGCTTGGCTTGCTATCTTCGGATTTTACATCTACTTTGACACGGCGTTCACCGCTTTTGCCTTCTTGTGTGGCAGGCAACGTGTATTTTAGTAGCGGTTTATCAATGGTTTGTGTTTCGCTACTTATCCAACCTACCACCAAACACAGATAGGTTTTTTGCAAGGTTTTTTCTCGCAAATGCTCTTGTAAAGTTTTAAGGGTTGAGCGTTTTTTGGCAATCATCAGTAAGCCAGAGGTATCTTTGTCAATGCGGTGTACCAGCTCAAGGTATTTTTTACCCGTTACTTCTCGCATGGCTTCAATCACGCCAAAACTCTCGCCACTGCCGCCATGCACCGCCATACCCGATGGTTTATTGAGCACGATTAAACCCTCATCTTCATATACAATGCGCTCAAGCAAGCTCTGGGCAAAATCAGGGCTTATCACGGGTTTTTCACGCGTGGCAAGCTTGATGGGTGCAATGCGCACCACGTCATTACGCTGCAGTTTATCGTGGGGTTTACAGCGTTTGCCATTGACACGGATTTCGTCGGAACGAATCATGTTATAGACGTGTGAGCGCGGCAGTCCTTTAAGACGACCCAACAAAAAATTATCAACACGTTGGTCATGCTGCTGGCGCGTGACGGTCAAGTAATTGACTTTAGCAAAATCTAAAATATCGTCATCTGCAGACTGCGGTTGTTTACTAGACGGTTGTTTACTAGGCGTGCGTTTTGGGGTTTGATGAGCCGATTGTTGCGATGGGGTGTCGCGTTTTTTGTTAGGATGGGCGGGACGTTTGGGAGACTGCGAGTGCTCTGTCATATTTTGATAGCCGTTTACATAAAAATTTGCTATAGTTTAGCAGTTTAGTGCCTGTGCCGCTATGAATTCGCGCCATCAATTCGACTTAAACCCTGTTAAGCTTCCTTACAACGTAGTGTATGCGGGATAATTAAACTGTCGCTTTTGCTGTCGCCCATACAGCCGAAATTTATTCACGGCCGTATGACTCACGATAGGGCGCACTAAACTGCCAATATTTAATTTATAGATTTTAAGACTGATTTTAATCAATATCAGCACACGACATACGAGTAACGAAGATAATTGTCATTTGAAAACATGTTCAAATAGTTTGTAAAGATTAGTGATATATAGAGATAACAGATAAATGGTGGGTTTTGTGCCTTACAACCACAAAACTGCTGGTAACGATTAGCGTATTATGCGCCTAGGTAAATGAACTCAGTAGTTGCGATTTTGAGATAAAGGTTGACGGTTTTGGACGATTTACCATTTTAAATTGCCCACGCCTTTGTAAAACCTAACTTATCAGGCTTGCCATTTAAAGCGAAAACTAACGCTAACACTTTTTGACCAATAGAGAAACAGGGTTCATTCATTTGTCCTAAAACAGACATTGTTTTGGTCAACAACCCCAATCCAGCATGACGGTAGCGTTTACCTAGCAGGCTTACAACCTCGCTATGGCAATAATCCAACTTAATCATGCAATTTTTGATGAACAACAAACCTTGTTATCAAGCCGCTTAAGCTTGCTATCAGCGAGTCTAATCAAGACTGTTTGACGTTGTTTCATCAAATGTTTGATAGCAACATTTATCTACGCTCGTATGTTTTGTGTGTTTAGGAGAAAACACAT
This sequence comes from Moraxella sp. CTOTU47724, assembly GCF_032014955.1. Taxonomy (NCBI): domain Bacteria; kingdom Pseudomonadati; phylum Pseudomonadota; class Gammaproteobacteria; order Moraxellales; family Moraxellaceae; genus Moraxella; species Moraxella sp. CTOTU47724. Next base: position 68,524 of record NZ_DALZSV010000005.1, on the reverse strand, counting down.
GAAACGCATCCTTATCAATGCTACCCACGCCGAAGAAATCCGTGTTGCCCTGTGCAATGGCAATCATTTGTATGATTTCGATTTAGAAAACCGTACCCGCGAGCAAAAAAAAGCCAATATTTATAAAGGTCATGTGACCCGTGTCGAGCCATCGCTTGAAGCGGTATTTGTGGAATACGGTTCACAACGTCAAGGTTTTTTACCGATTCGTGAAATCGCCCCAGAGTATCTAGCAGGTGACCCTCGCTCTACCAATAACATCAAGCAACTGATTAAAGAAGGCGATGAGCTCATCGTTCAGGTGGAAAAAGAAGAACGCGGTAATAAAGGCGCGGCGTTATCTACTTTGATTTCATTGGCGGGTCGTTATTTGGTATTGATGCCCAACAATGCACGTGGCGGCGGTATCTCTCGCCAAATCTCTGGCAAGCTGCGCGATGAGATGAAGCAAGCGTTAAGTGAGCTAAGACTACCCAAAGGCATGAGCATTATCATCCGTACCGCAGGGATTGGTAAAACCACTGATGAGCTACAACATGACCTTGACCATTTATTAAACATTTGGAAAGGCATCCAACAACAAAGCCAAAAATTCCCCTCACCTCGCCTGTTGCACCAAGAAGCGGGCGTAGTCACCCGTGCCGTACGCGACTACCTGCGTGATGATATCGCGGAAATTTGGGTCGACAATGAATACGCTTATAATGAAGCGGCGAATTTTATTGAAGCGGTGATGCCGCAGCAAGCGAATAAACTGCGCAAATACACGGACTATGAGCCGATGTTTGCCCGTTTTGGAATTGAAAAACAAATCGAAACCGCCTACCAACGTGAAGTACGTTTGCCAAGCGGCGGTTCGATTGTGATTGACCAAACTGAAGCCCTGGTATCAATCGATATCAACTCATCAAAAGCCACCAAAGGCGCGGATGTCTCAGAAACGGCGTTTAATACCAATTTGGAAGCGGCAGATGAAATCGCCCGTCAATTACGCCTGCGTGATATGGGTGGTTTGATTGTTATTGACTTTATTGACATGGCAACCGATGACCACCAAAAACAAGTGGAAAGTCGTCTCAAAGAAGCCACCAAAAACGACCGCGCGCGTATCCAATTCGCTGAAATTTCACGTTTTGGATTACTTGAAATGAGTCGTCAACGCTTGCGTCCGTCACTTGAAGAAGCCACAGGTTACCTCTGCCCCCGTTGTCACGGTACCGGTATGATTCGTGACTTGCGTTCACTTGCTTTGTCCATCATGCGTCAAATCGAACAACGGGCGCTACAAGAGCGTCATGGCGAAATACAAGCCGAAGTGCCAACTGACATCGCGGCATTTTTACTCAACGAAAAACGTGAAACACTCGTCTGTCTTGAGCAAGAAAGTGGCACGCGCATTACTATCTTGCCGCATGCCCATCTTGAATCCCCCGAGTTTAATATCACTTATAACAGTGATGGATTCGCGCCATCGAGCTATGAGCGTGTCGCCGAAAGCCAACAACAAGAATATAAAGACCGTGGCTACGATACGAGCAACTGGCACACCGATGACAATGAAGTCAGCCGTGTAGCACCGACAGGTAATCATAATGCCTGGAGCAATGCTAGCAACGCCGCCAACACCACGCCTAACCCTGCAACGCCATCCAACAAATCTCAGCAAACTGCTAACAATACGACTGCCGCCAAAGCTGCCGCGCCACAACCCGTGCAGCCGGCCGCAACTGTGCCTGCAACTTCAGCAGTCGCTTGGCTATCGAACTTGTTTGCCCCTACCCAGCAAGCCCAAGTCACTCCACATTTTAGTGGTCAAGATGCCGCTTCGGCGATTGAAAGTCTTGTCAATACCGGCGCGCAAAGCCTGGGTGTGCAAGGTCAAATCAATTACGCGGCATTGACGGCAAGCATCCCTGCGGTGACAGCTAACACCAATGAAACTAGCGCCAATCCTTATCAAGAAGCGTCTCAACAACCTTCGGCCACGGCTGAATCAAGCGATAAAGATGCTGAGCGCCGTAAACGTGGTAACCGCAAACCAAAGGCTAAAAAACCAAACCGTTATCAATCTGAAACGAGTGAGACGGAAGTTTCATCACAGGACACTGACAGTAATAAAGACAAGTCAAACGATGCGTCAAAAACTGCTAAAACTAGTGAGCTGCCAAAACGCGAGCCGAATAGTCGCCGTGACAGCCGCGGGGTCAAAGAACGTCGTCCAACACTAGCGAATGAAGATAGTAACGCGGCTGTAGTCAATGATGTGACAGCGACTGATACCGCTGTTGCCCCTGTCGATGGTAGAAAAAACAACCAATCCAGAGCAGAAAAACCGAAAGGCACCAAACAACGTGACCCCAACAGTGTGCAAGTTCAAGTATTTAAAACTGAACAACAACAACCTATAGCTGCGGTTGAAACAACGCATCTCTCGCTAGATGCCAGCAAAGGGGAAATTGCAAAACCTGAGGCGCAGCCAATAGCATCAGCTTCGATGCCCGAACAGGCAATTGAGACGCCAGTTAACCCTAGCAACGTTACAGTGTCCAATGACGAGGTAGCCGAGCTTGCTAAAGCATCGACACCATCTGCGCCATCAGCTGAACCAACCACAGCACAGCTGGCAGTGACACCGAGCCAAGGCCGTGCCAAAAATGACCCACGCGAAGTCTATAAGGCTTATCAAGCGCAATTTAGCCCAGTTGCCTCTGTAGTGAGCACTTCGGTGACAAAAATTTCAGGTACGGTGAGTCAGTTTATTAACCAGTACTTAGATAATGCCGCTGAAAAAATGGCAACCGACAGCGTGGTTAGCTGCTTTATCCAAGCCATCGATGCTTTTAATCATCAAGCTGCTACTACCACTACCCCCGCAAAAGATAATGTCGTAGTGGCTGAACAACAGCGTTTTGGGCAGTACTTTAGAAATTATGGCTATGCCAGTCTATCCGCGCAAAATTTGGATGATTATCATACGGCCATTTTGCCAGCCAATCAGTTCCAACGCCAAGCAGGCAAAACTGACGCTGCACTACCAGCGGTAACTAAACGCGCCATCAATGACCCACGCGGTTCTTTGGTTAATACTTCTGTCACTCAAGCGCCGACTGACTCAAACCCGTCAGTTGCTGAGCCTAACTCCGAAACTGGCAGCGTTACAGGTCAAGTAGAAGCAGCCTCAACTCAATCAGCGTCGCCTAACCAAAACCATCTGTCCTATCAAGCAGGTAGCGTAGGCGCATGGATTGTGGCGCGTTTGGGCGATAAAGGTCATGCGTTGATTGAGCAAGGTAAATTGGTCGAAGCTTACTTGCAAGCACACAATGCGCCAGTCGCTAACCGACCAACCGAGCCAGTCTCTGCGACAACAATAGCGGATGATGCTATAGTGAATCAGGACGTTGACTCAGTGCCAACAGCGGATGAATCCGCATTAGACCATAACACTGGCACCGAAGCGCTTGAACAAACGGACGTAGAAGATAGCGCAGAAGCAGCGGCGCAAAAACGTAAAACCACACCGGTAAGTTATAAGAATATGATTGAAAGTGTGGCAGAGCAAATGAAACCTGCAACCGTTGGTATGCTGACGTTGGCAACCCCAAAAGCACCAAAAACCCGGACGCGTAAAGCTAAGGTGAGCGAAAAACCAGCAGCCAAACCCAAAGCGCGTACCAGTAAAAAGGTGGAAAATGCCGTGGTTGTCACTAAAAAATCGACGACTACCGCCCAAACTGACGTAGCGCCCTCACACGATGAGTCGGTAACGCCGCAGCACAATCAGTAATTCAATCGTGTTTGCGTGCACGTATAGCAATAAAAAAGCAGTTCGACATGAACTGCTTTTTTATTTTAGCTACAAATTTTAGATACAGTGAATGGGCGGACTCGTTTAATGGGCAGGCTTATTACGAATTTTTGAAATGACTGTCATGATCGCAACTACCACTAAACCTGCTACCAAACCAACCAGTGCATTTAATAAGTTGGTGGTTAAGCCTGAAAACGCCCCTGACAAGTCACCTAAATGCTCAACCCCATGATGTAACGCACCAAAGCCATGCGCCAAAATACCACCACCGACCAAGAACATCGCCAAAGTACCGGCGATTGATAGCACTTTCATCAAAATAGGCGCAAAGGCTAATAAGGCTTTACCTATATTTTGTGCCGCTGATGACGACTTTTGTTGTAAGTGCAGCCCTAAATCATCTATCTTGACAATCATGGCAACAAAGCCATACACACCCACTGTCATGATGAGTGAAATTACTACCAGTGTTACTGCCTTATCCAGTAAAGGCACCGTTGCCGCAATGGTGCCCAGTGAAATCACAATGATTTCAGCCGATAAAATAAAGTCCGTCCGCACTGCCCCTTTGATTTTTTCTTTTTCATGCGCCACCAAATCTATGCTTTCATTGGCATTGGCTGCTACCCGTTCGGCTTGCTCGGGGTCATTGCTGCCAGAGTGGGGCCAGAATTTGTGCACCACTTTTTCTGCCCCTTCATAACACAGATATAAACCACCAATCATCAATAACCCGGTCACTAAGGCTTGCGAAATCGCACTAATAATCAAAGCCAGTGGCACCAAAATCGCTTTATTGACTAAAGAGCCTTTGGCGACACTCCACACCACAGGCAACTCGCGATCGGCTTTTACCCCTGATACTTGATTGGCGTTCAGTGCCAAATCATCGCCCAACACGCCCGCCGTTTTTTTGGCAGCGACTTTTGTCATCACCGATACATCATCTAGGATGACGCTAATATCGTCGAGTAAGGTTAACAAACTAGCAATTGCCATGATAAATTCCTAAAAAATAGTAAAAGATGAAAAAATAATAATAGTTATAACTAGCTGACGATTTGTTAGTTTACAAATTTGTTCTACAAACACAATGTCTAAATTGTATCGCAACTTATCAATAGTTATTTGCCTAAACGTTAAATTTTTTCAATCAAACCAGTTAAACAAACTTTGTTAAATAGATTTTCAATCAATTGATAGGATTTGGCTTTAAGCCGATTGCTTTGAGTCCATTGAAACTGAAACAAGCGAGAATATGAAGCCTAATCTAGTGGACTGTTAACAATAAGTTGACAGGGGTAGCGCTCATACGCCATAACAATATGGTAAAATAAAAACCTATATTAACGTTCTGTGGGTTTTCTCATGCTCATTCGTTTTGCAACTTATCCTGCTAAAACCTCATTAACCACCCGTTTAATTACCAGTGTCATCGCCGTGGCTGGCATGGTTGGTTTGGCAGGTTGTGATAATGCCCAATCGCGCACACCCGCCAAGTCTGAAACTCAGAAACACGAAGCGAGTAGCAGCTCAGCCACCGTGACAAAAAATGAATCACAGCTACAGCAAATGCTGGCGGCAAATTTAGCCGAATCAGGTATCACCGCAAAGATTACCTCGGTGACAGCGACCAGTATGCCAAACATCTATTGGGTTAAAGCCGAAGGTTTACCGGCGTTTTTTACCGATGCGACAGGTCAATATGTAGTACAAGGCGATATCATCAAAGTCGGTGGTGCCAAACCTGAGCATATCTCAGCGAACTTGCAAGCGCAAGATGCGAAAGCCAGTCTTGCCACTATTGATAAAAAAGACATGATTATCTTCCCCGCCAAGGGGCAGACGAAAGCGGCAATCTATGTGTTTACCGATGCAGATTGTGGTTATTGCCGTAAATTCCACAGTGAAATTGATGAAGTAAATGCACTGGGTATCGAAGTGCGTTATCTACCTTGGCCACGTAGTGAACAAACCATGCCTATCATGGAAAAAATCTGGTGCAGCAGTGACCGCAAAAAAGCTTTAACCGATGCCAAATTGGGCCTGCCTATCAATGCACCGACTTGCAGTAACCCCGTACGTAAAATTTATGAGTTAGGCGCAAATTTGGGTATCAATGGCACCCCAGCCGTGTTTGACACAGAAGGTCATCAACTTGGCGGTTATGTGCCACCTGCTGAATTGGCACAGGCGCTCAACCTCAAATAAGTTCACCCCTGATGGAATACAAACCAGCTAGTACTCATTAGCTGGTTTTTTTATTTTAATTTTTTTGGGCAATTGGATTTTATACCTTACCAATCACAAGTTAGCATGGTATATTTAGCTAGCCAATTTTTAAACTTTTATTTTTATATTTTTGACATTTGAGAATTTTTTTTATGAATAATCGACCTATTCAATTAGCGATTTTAGGGCTTGGTACTGTGGGTACTGGGGTGGTTGAACTACTACAAAACAACCTTGATGAAATGACGCGTCGCACAGGACGTGAGATTAAAATTACCCACGTAGGCACGCGTCGCAACCGTACCGATATCCCAACAGACATCAAACAATCTGCCGATTTGCTTGATATCGTTCAGCAAGATGATGTGGATATTGTGGTGGAATTAATGGGCGGTACCACCACGGCTAAAGAGGTGATTTTAGCGGCAATCGAGCATGGCAAACATATTGTGACTGCCAACAAAGCCTTACTAGCAGAACATGGCAATGAGGTTTTTGCCAAGGCGGAGGCCAAGGGCGTCAAAGTGGCGTATGAAGCCGCGGTTGCCGGTGGTATTCCGATTATCAAAATCTTACGTGAAGGCTTAGCTGCCAACAAAATCGATTGGCTTGCAGGTATCATCAATGGTACAGGCAACTTTATCATGACTGAAATGCGCGATAAAAAGCGGGACTTTGCAGATGTCCTCGCTGAAGCCCAAGCGCTGGGTTATGCCGAAGCCGATCCGACATTTGACGTCGAGGGGATTGATGCTGCGCATAAATTAACGCTACTTGCGTCAATTGCGTTTGGTATTCCATTGCAATTTGACAAAGTTTACTGTGAAGGCATTACCAAAATCACCAAGCAAGATGTGCGTTATGCCAACGAGCTTGGCTACCGTATCAAGCATTTAGGGTTTGCCAAACGTCGTATTTTAGACAGTGGCGAAGAAGGTATTGAATTACGTGTACATCCGACTTTGATTCCAAAACAGGTGTTACTTGCCAATGTGAATGGGGTAAAAAATGCCATCATGGTTGACGCAGAGCCTGTTGGACAAACCTTGTATTACGGTTCGGGTGCCGGCGCAGGGGCAACTGCATCAGCCGTGATGGCAGATGTGGTGGACATGGTACGCGCCCTTGCAGAGACCAATGATTCAACTGCCAATTTGGTGCCACATTTGGCTTTCCAGCCTGAGACACTAAATAACACACGTATTTTATCGAGCGATGAAATGATCACAGGCTACTATCTGCGCCTACAAGTCAAAGATGATTTGGGTGTACTAGCAGAAGTTACCCGCATTTTAAGTGAGTCTAAAATTAGTATTGATGCAATTTTGCAACAGCCAGCGCATGATGATACTAGCACTGATTTGCCAGTCATTATTATGGTTGACCCCGTTGTTGAGCGCAATATGAATGAAGCGATTGCCAAAATTGAAGCGTTAGATACCGTGACCGATAAGGTGATACGCATTCGGTTGGATGAGTTGATGCAGTAAAATTTAGGTAGACTTGACTGAGATATTTTACAGTATTTTCAGTAGTTTAATTTACATTTTAACTATGATAATATGAAATGTATCGCATTAGCAAAACTTAAAACATCTATTGTGATTGGCATGGTTGCCGTTTACAGCCTTGTTTATAGACCGTAATGATTTATGTCGTAGTTTGCTTGTCACCACAAAAACCATAACGCAAAGGAAATTTAATATGGAAAATTCAGTCGTAATCGTAGATGGCGTTCGCACCCCAATGGGTGGATTCCAAGGTGATTTGAACGAAGTATCAATGCCAGAGCTTGGTGCAACCGTCATTAAAGAAGCCGTTAACCGTGCTGGCGTAAAACCAGAAGAGATTGACGAAGTTATCATGGGTTGTATCTTAACCGCAGGTGCAGGTCAAAGCCCAGCGCGTCAAGCGATGCGTAAAGCAGGTATCCCAGATGCCACAGGCGCAGTCAATGTCAACAAACTTTGTGGTTCTGGTATGAAAGCCATTATGCTAGGTGCCAACTCAATTCGTAGTGGTGAGTTTGATATCGTGGTAGCAGGTGGTATGGAATCAATGACCAACGCCCCTTATGTGCTACCAAAGGCACGTGGTGGTTATCGCATGGGAGATGGCGAGATCAAAGACACCATGTTCTTAGATGGTCTTAAAGATGCTGATACCGGCAAGTTAATGGGTGCATTTGCGCAAGAAATGGCAGATAAACGGGGTATCACACGTGAGGCGATGGATGCATTTGCTATCGAATCGCTAAAACGCGCCAACACCGCCATCAATGAAGGTCACTTCAAAAACGAAATCGTTCCGGTTACTGTCAAAACTCGTAAAGGCGATGTAGTCATTGACACGGATGAACAACCCGGTAAAGCCAATGTAGACAAAATACCGACCTTAAAACCTGCGTTCTCGAAAGATGGTACAGTCACTGCTGCTAACTCAAGCTCAATCTCTGATGGGGCAGCCGCCGTTGTATTGATGTCAGAAGACAAAGCCAAAGAAAAAGGCTTAAAACCAGTCGCACGTATCGTTGCCCAAGCCACTCACTCACAGCACCCAAGCGAATTTACCATCGCACCCATCGAGTGTGTGAAAAAAGTTTTAGCAAAAGCTGGCTGGAGCAAAGAAGACGTTGATCTTTGGGAAATCAATGAAGCATTCGCCATGGTAACCATGCTTGCTATGCAAGAAAATGACCTTGATCATGCTAAGGTTAATATCGAAGGCGGTGCTTGTGCATTGGGTCATCCCGTGGGGGCATCAGGTGCGCGTATCGTAGTCACACTCATCAACTCACTCAAACGCACAGGCGGTAAAAAAGGCATTGCTAGCCTATGTATCGGTGGCGGTGAAGCGGTTGCCTTAGCGATTGAATTAATCTAATTGTCTTATGCAAAAAAAATCCCTAATCTGTATTAGGGATTTTTTTTGCGCATCAATCAATCAAGCAATCATCTGATTTTTAGGTTGATATAACTTATGATTGCTAAAGCTAAGAGATTCCCTAGGACTGTCAAGTAAAAAGCCCTACGAAATTCTGGCTTGGTCGATTTATGGCGCAATAACCAATGGGCAAACGCCGCCCCTACCCAGCCCCCAGCAAAAGCCAATTTATGAAGTGACGCTTCTTGCACACGCCAATCACCATTTTTGGCAGCTTTTTTGTCATGCGCGTACAGCAGATAGGTCGCCAAACTTATTGCAAAATACCAACCAATAATCCATAAGGGTAAGTGCTTAACCAGTACAACAGCGGTCAGTAACACAAAAAACAGCACCCCAATAGCCACCCACGTGAGTAATGTTTGATTTTTAAGATCGTTTTGAGCTTGACGAACTTGCCGGGCATTTTGTTGGGCAACTTTTTGTCTGACAAACGTCTGTTGCTGCACGTTGACAGCGCAGGGTTTGCCATCTCTGCCTTGCCCTATTTCAAAAACTACCGCTTCATTAAGCACAGGACGTTGGTTCGCTCGGTATTCGCTGATATGAAAAAAGATGGCAGAGTCTTGTAAATTATTATCCGTTCGCTCAATAAACCCAAAGCCTTTGTCATCTTGCCAGCGGATTATTTTGCCCTGATATTTTGTCATTGAAAATCACCTAATATATATGTTGATAACTCATTATTTTTTATTACTTATCTTTTATAACGCCTTATTGGGTGGGCAATGGTGTTTCGCGCTAAGTGCTCTACCCAACTTTTTTTATATGTTTTTAATTTATTGCTAAAAGCCAATTTTTTTTACGCTTGGTTGCAAAAGTTACTTAAGACAACTGCCAATTACACCCTCTAAACAAAAATTTATCCAACTCTACTATTTAACGGGTGATTTTTTCAGTAATCTTGTTTGCAAGTCGAACGATTAAGCGTATGGCATTTTTCATCGTTTTTATCATCGGCGATTTCAACAATCAAGCATCTGTTGCAACAACCAAGTAGCTGTGAAACATCTAATTTGTTGAATTTTAAAAATTTTATTATAACAATTTTCATTTAACTATAAAAAACTATCTTATATTTATTTAGTTTTTAACTTAACTACCTTAATAAAAAATAAACAATAAGATATCTAAAGGAGATTTTTCCATGGCAAGTTTAATACGTTTACGCGATATCCAAGACACCCACGTTGACCTTTTAGGTAACGATTATTTTGATCCAACTGGTAAAAACGCTTATGGCGCCAATGGCGACAAAGTGGGTAGTATTCAAGGTGCTTTAGTTGATGAGAGCACAGGCCGTATTCGCTATTTCATTGTTGATGTAGGTGGCTGGTTTAGCTCGAAAGAAGTTTTAGTACCAGCGGGTCTAGCTCGTATTCAAGATGACAATGTATACTTTGATTCGCTCAGCCGAGATACTGTTGAAACAATGGATAGCTACGATCCTGACTATAATTACAGTATCGAAGAACAAACGGTTCGTGACCGTCATGTATTTGACCGTGCTGCCACACCTGTTAAGCTTACTGATAACGATTACCAATCACCTAATACATTACAGTTACTTGAAGAACGCATTTCAGTCAATAAAGACAAAATCGTAGCGGGTTTACTAAAAGTTGGTAAACATGTTGTGTCTGAGCCACGCACTGTCAACGTTGAATTAACTGAAGAACAAGCGCATATCCAGCGTACACCAGTTAATAAACCTACTGATCGCAGCATTGGTGATAATGACAATGCTACTATTGAGGTTGAACTTGAAGCAGAACGTGCAAATGTTAACAAACAAACTTATGTCACTGAAGAAGTTAACGTAGATAAAGTGGCACAAACTCGCACTGAGACCTTTAATGAAACCGTTCGCCGTGAAGAGTTAGATGTACAAAAAGATGGCGTTGAGCGTGTAACGGGTGTTGATACCGTCGATGGTAATGTATCACCTGCAATTGATCCAAATGCGCCCCGTAAACTTTAATAATTAATATCATTAGATAATTGATTACTATAGATTTTAACTTCTGCCAACGGTGTTGCCATTGGCTTGAAAAAGGCAGATGATTTCATCTGTCTTTTTTGTGATTGTTATATATTATTACAGATTTTGGAACAATAACTTTGCAATGGAAAACACTCAATGAAAAACCCGATGATGAATACTACTGAACCAAACACCCATGATACCCATACTCATGATAACATTGTCAAAACCGTTGATCTTCGTGAAGATACCACCAACACTTTAGAGCTATTAGCTGAACGCCCCCGAGTGCAAATTGAGCGATTTGTCAAAGACAATATTAAATTATCAAAAAAAATCATCAGCCAAACGGTTAACGTTCCTGTGACACTCAATCAAGAAGTGTTAGTGATTGAACATGTATTTTCCCAGGCTAACGCGCCTCATGATAATTTAGTTAGCGTGGTTACTAATAATGTCAATGTGCCACAGTTGATGGTGAATGGGCAAGCGATTACTTTAGGCGATACCCCGATTGAGGTTCCTCTACTTCAACAAATAGCTAAAGTAAATATTGAAACCATTGTGGCGGAAAAAGTGCAGTTAATGACCCAAAATGTCAGTCATGAAACGCAAATTCCTGTGACACTGCGCCATGAAGAATTGGTCACTGAAAAAGTTGAATACGATGAGCCAACAGTATTAGCAACAACGCATATCTCACCTGAAGAGGTTAACTTGGCTTCAAAGTAATTCCATTCTACTTTGTTTGGGTGACCTCGATTTGGCTTTTATTGGCGTGTCTTTTGTTGGCGTATGTTGATATGTAATTTGGGTGTGGCATTCATCAACATAATAGTGGTGTTGTAACATCACATCCAGCATTTTTAATCGGTTAGGTTTAAATCAATTAGGCTCGATGATGGGCAGGTATTGTAGATTTATGGCTAATCTCTGGCAGTAAATCCAAAAACCCTTGGATATAAGCCACCTCTTTACTTGTGGTACGGGTCGCCGCATAAAGCTGGCAAAACACACCTTCCCCCAGCGCCCTTGATATAACCCAGCCTTTTTTTTCGTATTCATTCACTACCCAATTCGGTAACGAGGCAACCCCTCGTTCACTCGCAACCAGCTGAATTAACATCGCTGTCAATTCTGTGGTTCTTAGTTTCTTGGGCGCAAGTCCTGCAGGCGCAAAAAAATGCGCGATGATATCGAGTCGTTTGGCTTCCACAGGATAGACGATGAGCGTTTCATCAATCAAATCTTCTGGCAAAATCGGCGATTTTTTATCGACTAATGGGTGTGTGGGTGACAACACCAAGCGACTTTCATATTGAAATAACGGCAGATAGCTGATTCCCTCCAAGGGTAAGCGACTGGCTGTGATAAGCACATCAATTTCTTCATCGAGTAACATTTGGTGAGGCTCAGGTTCAAAGCCTGAGCTAAAGTCCAGCTCAACGTCTTGCCATTCCCTGCGATAACGATTAAGAATAGGCATCAACCAATCAAAACAGCTATGACATTCCGAGGCCAAACGCAATTGTCCCGTTTGACCACGACCCAGTCTTTTAAGGTTGGCGGTGGTACGATTAAATTGCGGTAGCACACTGTCGGCAAGTTTGAGTACTTCTTTGCCTGCTGGGGTAAAGCTTAGCGGTCTTGAGCGGCGATTGACGAGGCTAACACCATAATAATTTTCGATTTCTTTGAGCTGATGGGACACCGCTGATGCCGTGACATACAAGTCCTCAGCCGCGGCAGCAAGCGAACCTTGCTCACGTAGTGCGGTCAATAATTGAAGGTGGCGGATTTCAAGCATAAAATAATTTTACCGTTTGCCAAGCCCAAAAGAAAAAAGTTCACGATTTGGTGAAACCATGAACTACTTTAACAAGAAACGTGAAAAAAGTTAATCAATTTCAAGTCAAAGCGGCCGTATTACTCAATCACTTTGACTAACTATCACTGATAATGTGCTCTTCTTCATCTTTGAAATTACGCGTCACAAGTAACTGGTCAATTTTATGATGATCAATATCGACTACTTCAAATTTATAACCTTGATATTCAACAAAATCCGCAGGGCGAGGAATTTTGCGCAGTTTGTACATCATAAAACCTGCTAAAGTTTCATAATTGTCCCAATCGGGAAAATCTTCGATACCGAGCGCATGTTTGACATTTTCAATCGGTGTGGTACCTTCAATCAGCCATGAGAATTCATCACGCTGGATAATCTGCTGCTCATCTTCAATCGGTGCGACCCAATCTCCCATCACTGTCATCATGATATCAGATAGCGTAATGACACCGACAATGAGCGCATACTCGTTCATCACCACAGCAAACTTTTCTTTACTGGAGCGAAAACGATCTAGCAGCTCGGATAAGGTTAATGTATCGGGGATGATTAATACATTACGAATCGTAGTTTCATTGAGCAAAATTTGCGACTGGTTACTAAGAAGTTTTACCAAAATATCTTTGGTATCGACATACCCAATCACTTCATCAATATGGTCTTTACATACCAAAAATTTTGAATACGGGTAATTGGCGATTTTTTGGCGAATACTTTGCTCAGACTCGCCAAGGGTGAAATAAACCACGTTCTCACGGGTGGTCATGCTAGAGGGCACGTTACGTTCTTCAAGCTCAAAAACGTTTTCGATAAAGTGATGTTCTTGCTTGAGCAACACCCCCGCTTGCGCTCCTGCATCCACCACGGCAGAAACATCATCAAAGGTGATATTTTCTTCTCTTACCATGTTGATTTTGAAAATTCTAAAAATCAGATTTGCCAGCCCGTTGATAATCCATGCCAGCGGCTTAAATACTTTGATTGACAACAGTACAGGTTCAATCACCGCTAACGCCACGCGTTCTGGGTTAATCATGCCAATGCGCTTGGGAATCAAATCAGCAAACAAAATAAACAACAAAGTGACTAGCAAAAATGACATCATAAAACCGATATTATCGAGCATTTTGCCTTGATAAAATGGCGAAATAAGGTCAATAAAGTAGGGACGAAGCGCAGACTCACCGACAATACCGCCCAAAATTGCCACGGCATTTAGCCCAATTTGTGAGGTGGCAAAAAATTCGGCAGAATTTTCTTGTAAATGTAGAATTTTATTGGCGCGATTGTCACCCGATTCTGCCAACAACTTTAGCTTGATGCGTCTAGCACCTGCCAGGGCAATTTCGGAAATGGAGAAAAAACTGGAAATCAACACTAATATACAAATAATTAGTAGATTTTGGAATAAACTCACAATACACCTATATTTATCTATTTTTATCTAGACAACATAACAGATTTAGTAAAAAATTTCTTAGACTTTATAGTAAAGCAATATTAGTAAAAAACATGGGTGAAGAAAACTGGCCGCGTAAAAAAACCCTTGATTGAAATCAAGGGTTTTTGTTACAACAAACTGCTTATACACGTTCAATAATGGTGGCAATCCCTTGACCCAGACCAATACACATGGTGGCAAGACCGAGTTGGGTGTCTTGTTGCTCCATCACATTTAGAAGTGTGGTGGTGATACGCGCACCAGAACAGCCTAGTGGGTGACCTAACGCAATAGCACCACCATTTAGGTTAACGATGTCTAGTTTGTCTTGTAGGTTTAAGCCCTTAAGAACCGATAAGCCTTGTGCGGCGAATGCTTCGTTTAGCTCGATGGTTTGCATATCGTCGATGCTCATGCCAGCGCGTTTTAAGGCTTTTTTGGTGGCAGGCACTGGCCCATAACCCATGATAGCGGCATCACAGCCTGCAACTGCCATACCGCGAATACGGGCACGCGGTGTTAGACCTAAATCTTTGGCTTTTTGTGCAGACATGATAAGCATCGCAGATGCACCATCAGATAAGGCTGATGAGGTGGCAGCTGTTACGGTACCGCCTTTAGGATCAAATACGGGGCGTAATGCCGCAAATGATTGCATGTTGGCATCGGGACGAATCACTTCATCGATGGTGCAAAGTTGTAGGTTACCGTTTTCATCATGACCTTCAATGCCGATGATTTCGTTTTTGAAACGACCTTGCTGTGTCGCTTCCCAGGCACGGCGATGTGATTCTACACCAAACGCATCTTGTTCTTGACGGCTGATGTTATTCATACGTCCGAGCATTTCAGCGGTTAAACCCATCATGTTAGAGGCTTTTGCATAATATTTTGAAGCCTCTGGGTTGATGTCAATACCGTGCATCATGCCCACGTGACCCATATGCTCAACACCGCCGATAATGAACACATCACCTTGACCTGTCATGATTTGTGCCGCTGCGGTGTGAAGTGCTTGCATGGATGAACCGCATAAACGGTTGACCGTTTGACCTGCCGTAGTACGTGGTAACTCAGCCAATAAACCGATGTTACGACCAATATTCATACCTTGCTCTAGGGTTTGGTTGACACAGCCCCAGATGACATCTTCTACAAGTTTGGTATCAAACGGGTTACGTGCTACCAAAGCTTTAACAAGCTCCGCAGACATGCTGTCAGCGCGTACATTGCGGAACATACCATTTTTTGATTTGCCCATTGCGGTACGAACGCCATCGACAATCACGACATCTTTTGGACTTAATGTAGTCATTTTATTCTCCTTAAAATTTATAATCGTCGATTACGCTTGTGGGTAAAAAGTTTTACCATTTGCCGCCATATCACGAATCATTTGTGGCGCTTCATAGGCTTTACCTAAGTTTGCGTATTTGTCGCAAAGGGCTAGGTAATTTTGTAGACCGATTTGGTCGATGTAACGACATGGACCACCACGGAATGGCGGGAAACCAATACCCATAATCATCGCCATGTCTGCCTCTGCAGGCGTCGATACGATGTTGTCCTCTAAGCAGCGAACCGTTTCATTACATAATGCAATCATCAAACGATCGATGATTTCTTGGTCTTCAAACTGTTTTGGCGCATCGATAAAGGGTTTTAATAATTCAACGGTTTGTGGATCGGCAGTTTTAACTGGCTTACCTTTTTTATCCGTTTCATATTTATAGAAACCAACACCATTTTTTTGACCTAAGCGATTGGCTTCAAACAATATCTGACCGCTCACTTTGTAGTCTGGTTTCATACGGTCTGGGAAGCCTTCAGCCATGACTTCTGCCCCATGAACGCCTGTGTCAATACCCACAACGTCCATCAAGTAAGCAGGACCCATTGGCCAACCAAATTTTTCCATGACTTTGTCGATTTGAACAAAGTCAGCGCCTTGTTTAATCAATAAGTCAAACGCACCGAAGTAAGGGAATAATACGCGGTTAACTAAGAAACCTGGGCAGTCATTTACCACCACGGGCACTTTACCCATTTTTTCTGCTAACGCTACCGTAGTCGCTACCGCTTCTTCGCTTGATTTTTCACCACGAATTACTTCAACCAGCGGCATACGATGGACTGGGTTAAAGAAGTGCATGCCGACGAAGTTTTCTGGGCGCTCTAGTACCGAAGCTAAGTAGGTGATAGAGATGGTCGAAGTGTTAGATGCTAGGATACAGTTGTCTTTAACTAGCCCTTCAACTTCTTTTAATACCGCGTGTTTAACTTTTGGATTTTCAACAACCGCTTCAATCACGATGTCAGTCTCACCAAAATCACCGTAGTTTAGCGTAGGACGGATACGGCTTAAAGTTTCGCCCATTTGTGCTGGGGTTACTTTACCGCGTGCCATACCACTTGATAGGTGTTTGCTGGCCTCGCTCATACCTAAGTCAAGTTGCTCTGCCTTGATGTCTTTCATGATGATGGGCAAGCCTTTTGAGGCGGCTTGGTAAGCGATACCACCACCCATGATACCTGCGCCCAATACAGCAGCTTCTTTAATATCATGCGCTTTGGCGCTGTGAGTTTTAGCAAGTTTACGAACTGCTTGGTCGTTTAAGAATAGACCGACTAGGCTTTCTGCTTGTGGGGTTTTTGCTGCTTTTGCAAAACCTGCAGATTCAATTTCTAACGCTTTGTCACGTGGTAGGTTCACGTGTCTTTCGATGGACTCTAACGCGATTTTTGGCGCTGGGTACTGGGCTGGATTGGCTTTTGAGAACAATACACCTTTGGCTGAGTTAAATGCCATGGTTTGTTCTAGGGCGTTTAATTTGACTGGATTGATTTTTTCGTCATGGCGTGCTTTCCAATCTAGATCGCCTGCGATACATTTTTTGACTAAATCAATCGCTGAAGCCTCTAACTGGTCAGCGGCAACAACCGCATCCACCATACCGACTTTCAATGCAGAGGCTGGTTTTTGTGCTTCGCCAGTTGCGATGATTTCTAAGGCGTTATCGATACCGATGATACGTGGCAAACGCACCGAACCACCAAAGCCTGGGAAGATGCCCAATTTAACTTCGGGTAAACCGATGCTCGCTTTGTCACTCATGACACGGTAGTCACACACCAACGTCATCTCTGTACCACCGCCCATGGATGCGCCATTGATTGCCGCAACTTTTGGGAAAGGCAGGTCTTCAAAACGGTTGAATGTTTTGTTGATGTCAAATACCCAAGAAGCAATCTCGCCTTCTGGTTTTTTGAAGTTACCAACAAATTCAGTAATGTCTGCACCAGCTATGAAAACTTTTTTTCCTGAAGTAACGATGAGACCTTTAACGTCTGAAGATTGTTCTAATGCCGTGACTGCTTCGCCAAATTCTTTGATGGTGGCTTGGTCAAATTTATTAACGCTCTCAGTTTGATTATCGTAGTTTAATTTAGCAATACCGTCTTCGAGTAGCGATACCGAGATGCTATTTCCTTGATAAATCATTGCTAACTCCTTGAGTTATGTTGAAATCAACGGGGAAAACCGAAAAAATGATGTTTTGCACGATGTCTTTATATGATGTCTTTAAAAGATGCTTGTGAAAAGATGCTTGTTAAAATTTTTACATACCGCAGACAAAACAAAATCTTGACTAGTTTACTATGTTTGCGATAAGTTGAGAATAACGCAAATGACTGTTTAGTCATTGGCTAGCAACGGGCCGCTGCTACTGCAGGTTTTGTTGCCAAACCTACTATCTTGCCACTGGGCAAAAGTCAGCAAAAATGTGCTTAAAGTAGCCAATTTTTATCCCTAAATCCTCTATTTGAATTCGACATACTGCTTGACATAATTGGCGCTTAGCGTGGTGGAATTGACGCAAATCTGTAAATTGCCAGCAGGCACCTCACTTTTAAATTCCTGCAGATGCGCTTTGATAGCATCGGCAATGCGCTGCGCCAATGATTGAATGGTAGCGTCATCACGCCCTGGCATAAGATAAAAATGCGCCATAACAAAGGCTTCATCTCCGCTATCGCTCAGTCCCACCAATACGTGGTTTGGGTAGTAGATACGTGATTTGATATCACTTTGTAGCTTAAAATTGCCAGACTGCCATAGCGCATCATTGACCCGTGCCAATAGGTTACCAGGCTGACTAATAATGTGGTTGTGACTCACTTCAATAATGACATTGGGCATGATGTTATCCTTTATTCTTGAATTAAATCTTCAAACTTGGCGTTTACTGCGCCTGCTAAATCTGACGGTGACAACTCAATCTCCAAGCCGCGTCTACCGCCACTACAATAAATGGTCGCAAAGTGTTGTGCCGACTGATCGATGACCGTGGGTAGGCGTTTTTTTTGACCGAGCGGGCTTACCCCACCTAGCACATAGCCTGTGGTACGTTCTACCAATTTGGGGTCTGCCATTTGTGCTTTTTTACTACCGATGGCTTTGGCGATTTTTTTTAGGTTTAGTAAATGCTCAACAGGCAGTATCGCAACAGCGAGTTTGTCATTGTCATATTTTACCACCAAGGTTTTAAATACCCGCTTTGGCTCAACTTGTAGTTTTTCTGCTGCTTCAAGCCCATAGCTTTCACTATGCGCGTCGTGATGGTATTCATGTAATTGGAAGTTGATTTTTAGTTTTTTGGCAAGATTAACGGCAGGTGTCATGGCGGTTTCTTAACAGGGTTTGGTGATTGAACATAGTCATTCATCATAACCAAACTGCGGGTTAAAACAAAGCACATTGGGTATAAAAAACGTATAAAAAAAACCAGCCAACTATTTTGCTAGTGACTGGATTTAGTGAAGTGCTAGATACTAGTTGTTGCATAGGCTTGAACATATAGCCTTTATTTTATAAATGGCGCATTACCTATTAGCTTGCTTTTGAGACCATATAATCAACGGCAGCTTTTACTTCCTCATCCGAGGCTTGACTACCACCTTTGGCTGGCATTACACCGGCTTTTCCTTGATAGCCGCCGATGGCGTGTTTATAAAGCGTGTCTTTACCTTGCGCAATGCGAGGTGCCCAAGCGGCTTTATCAGCAAGTTTTGGTGCGCCCATTAAGCCTGCTGTGTGACAAGTGGTACATACACTACCAAACAATTTTTCGCCAGCATCAGCAGAAACTGGGGTAGCAGTTGCTGTCGTCGTGGTGGCAGCGGCTGAGGCGGCTGTCGGTGGCACAAATGAAGCAGGCTGTGAAGCTACTGGCATGGGATGGTTTGCACGAGCGATTTCACCTTGCTGTGCGGCAATTTCTTCGGTTGGTTTGCTTTCGGCTGATTCATGCTTACTACATGCGCTCATGGTAAGACCCAAGGCAATCATAAGACTGGCTAGCGTGGCATTGCGTGTTGATATCGGTAGCATAACCTTTTCCTTTCAAATAAGGTGAAATCTAATTTCACATCAATGTATAAATTTTTAATAGCCCTACAAACTATTTTGCATGGTAATATTTTGCGTGGTAATGCCGACTGGCAAATGGCTAGTGCGACATTTGGCGGTATGTTGTTATTACATGAGAATTAGTGACTATATTAGCATTACTGCGGTATGAATAAAATAACATTTTAAAGCCACCTTGCTAAATCATTACTATCATTGTGTATTTTGTTACGCTAACGGGTAAAAATTTTTTATTGGCTAGATGAAACAGGGCAATTGGCTAAGAGAAGGATTTTCTAATTTAACAGTTTATTAAAAAGCTAAAATTTACATTGACTTACATTCAATATTTAGTTAAAATTCGCACCTATTTTTATCCTAATCTGAGCTGATGCCAAACCATGGGTAGGTTGGCTAATAATCACCTATACAGCCGGATTAATGTTCCTGACCCACTAACCCCGCTTTGTTGATAGCACGGTAACTGTCTATCAATAAGCCTAGACTTAAGGAGTCTACATGCCAGCAGTAAAGGTAAAAGAGAACGAACCTGTAGATATCGCAATTCGCCGCTTTAAACGTGCTTGTGAGAAAGCCGGTATTTTAGCAGATGTACGTAAACATGAGTTCTATGAAAAACCAACTCAAGAACGTAAACGCAAAAAAGCAGCTGCGGTAAAACGTTACAAAAAGAAAATGTCACGTGAATCAGTACGCACGACTCGTCTTTACTAAGGTAATTTGTCGACAGACAACCCAATACCAGTAAATGATAAAATCCACTTTGTTAAGTGGATTTTTTTATGCTATGTTGCTAACCACAATTTTAAAAACGCCATTAGCTAACATTAAGGAGCGTTAAAACCATGAGTACCATAAAAGACACCCTGACCGATGTGGTCAAAACTGCCATGAAAGCGCGTGAGCTTGAAAAAGTTAAAGTACTACGCAGCGTACAAGCGGTGATAAAACAAATCGAAATTGACCGCCAAATAACGCTCGATGATGCAGGTGTACTAGACATCTTACAAAAGCAAACCAAGCAGCGCCAAGAGTCGCTCGCGATTTTTGCCGCCAATGGTCGGGAAGATTTGGCACAAAAAGAACAATTTGAGATTGATGTGATTAGTCAATTCTTGCCACAACCCATGAGTGAAGCAGAAATTGCCAATTTGGTAGCTGCTGAAATTGCTGAGCAAGGTGCCACTTCAATGCAGCAAATGGGCGCTGTGATGAATGCGCTGAAAGTCAAAACCGCAGGTCGCGCTGACCCCGCTTTGATTTCAAAGTTGGTCAAAGCAACATTGGGTTAACCCTTTAAAACATCATAAAAAAAGCCATAAGATTTGTACTTATGGCTTTTTTATGGGGTAAATTTTTACTGATGGGTTTGCATCGCCTGAGAAAGCAAATCTAACGTTTCCACCAACGGCAGTCCAACCACATTGCTATAACTACCGTCAATCGCTTTGACCCACGCAGCGCCCAGTCCTTGAATAGCATAACCGCCTGCTTTGTCTTGTGGTTCGCCTGTATGCCAATAATGCGCCATCATGCTGTCAGTGAGTGCGATAAATTTGACATCGGTTTTCACCACAGTGCGGTCAGCATAATCCATCTGCCATTGACCGCTACGCTGCGCCATTCGGCTCACTTGTACCGCGGTCCATACTTGGTGCGAGGCATTGCTCATTTGCCGCCACATCGCACAAGCGTCTGCAAAATCGCTAGGTTTTTGTAGCACTGACCCATCCGGCAATACGCCAATAGTATCGGCGGTAATCACTACACACTCGGTCATAGCGGTTGGCAAAACTTGTAAAGCGGCTTGCGCTTTTTGACTCACCATACGTCCAATATAGTCAATCGCCGATTCTTCTACTAGCCGTGTTTCATCAATACTGACTGCCGCGCAAGTATGTGGCACCGCAACTTGATCTAACAACTCACGCCGTCTGGGTGAGGTGGACGCCAAGATAATCGGTATAGTGGCATTAAATTGATACATAATAACTTCTCAATACGCTTATCGCGTATAACGCAGCATGACAGCGACTAACAGCGGCCAAATTAAGGTACTGACGGCAACGGTATAAAGTAATTGGGGAGCAAACACCCCTTGGGTAAATAAATGCAGAAAAATTAACCCAAGTTGATAAATCAGCAAACAGGCGCCCGCAAGCAGCCACACCAAGTTTGAGGACAATTGGCGTAAATAACCACTGACAAACTTGATAAAAAACGCCACCAACACTGCACATAAGGCTTGCTGACCGATTCGGCTATCTGTGAGTAAATCAGCAAACAAACCAACCACAAACGCCAATCCTATGCCAATTAAAGTCGGTTGAAATATCAGCCAAAAAATCAGCATCATGATCATCCACATCGGACGAAATAGCGCAATCTCTGCCGACAGCGGATACACACTAAGTACCGATGCGATGATAAAACTGATTGCCATCACAATATATAAATGCTGTTTGGTTTTTTTGCGCTGAACGACGACCATAATCAGTAATTTTATACCTTTTGCTGAAGCAGTAAAACATAAGACGTATTGATAAAATTGGCAGCGGGTTTCACCATAATCTTGGCATAGCCCCCCGCTTGCTCGGCCTCTACTTTTGCCACGCGCCCAACAGGAAATCCGGCAGGAATACGACCGCCAAGCCCTGATGAAATAAGCTCATCGCCAATGCGTACATCCGATGCCTTAAAGATATAATCTAGTACCAAATACTGTGGATTACCTTTGCCCGATACAATGGCTTTTTGCCCAGTACGTTTGATAGTCACGGCAACGGATTGTTGGTCATCACTGATTAACACCACACGGCAGGTATCGGGGTAAACATTAACGACTTGTCCAAGAATGCCGTTTTCATCAATCACCGTTTGCCCCACAATCACCCCGTCTTTGCTGCCTTTATTGATGACTACCATTTGCCGAAGTGGATTGCTATCGGTACCAATGACATGCGATAACAGCAAATTAAACTGGTCTGGCGTGGTGGCAGACAAAATCCCTTGCAGTCGGGCATTTTGCGCAACAAGATAATCTTGCTGCTGTAATTGCGCTTTGGCATGCACCAGCTCAGCTTTTAACTGGACATTCTCACGCCGTAACGCTTCTTTTTCGGTCATGCTACTATCAAGCCAGCCTGCAAAAAAACTTGGGTAAGCCGATACTTGATAGATGGGCTGCATGGCGGCATGGGTCACGGTACGTACTGGTTGAAACCAGCTGCTATTTTTACTATCCAATAACATCAGCACAATCGCCGCAAACACCACAATAAGGGTCTTGCGAATGGCGAGCGGTTGTTGGGTAAAAATGGTAAGTGACATAAGTAACATCCAAGTAAAATCCGTGACAGTCAATACCGCAAGCGGCACAACACAGATAAGGGTAGCAAAAATCTTTTAAAAAAAGCTATCGTAAAATCATCTTGTCAATAAAGCAATAAAACCGCTATTAAAAAATAGCGGTTAACGGTAACACATCAATTAACATCAGACAAAAATCATATTCAATGCTTTGTTATTGATAAACTCTAGCGCTTTACCACCCCCACGGCTGACACAAGTCAAGGGGTCTTCAGCTACCGTGACGGGCAAGCCTGTCTCACGTGAAATCAGTTCATCAAGATTGCGTAATAGTGCGCCACCACCGGTTAATACAATACCACGCTCTGCGATATCGGCTGATAATTCAGGCGGTGTTTGTTCAAGCGCCGCTTTGACACCTGAGATGATACCAGTAATAGGGTCGCTTAAGGCTTTTTGGATTTCGGCGGATGTCACCACAAATGATTTAGGCACGCCTTCTGCCATGCTACGACCACGCACTTCCACTTCCAAGGGATTTTCAGGATCTTCAATAGCCGTGCCTACTTCGGTTTTGATGCGTTCAGCCGTGGTTTCACCAATCACACAGCCATGGGTACGGCGGACATGAGTAATAATCGCTTCATCAAACACATCACCGCCGATACGGATGGAGTCGGCATACACACAGCCTGATAGCGCAATCACCGCAATCTCTGTGGTACCGCCACCAATATCCACCACCATCGAACCGCTGGCTTCATGCACGGGTAATCCTGCGCCAATCGCAGCTGCCATAGGCTCTTCAAGCAATAAGGCTTTATTTGCGCCTGCCGATTCAACCGCTTCACGAATCGCACGACGTTCTACCAAGGTAGATTTACAAGGCACACAAACAATCACGTTTGGATTGGCTAAAAAGCGTTTCACTTTCACTTTGTTGATAAAATGCTTGAGCATTTTTTGGGTCACTTCAAAATCGGCAATCACACCGTCTTTGAGTGGACGAATCGCAGTGATATTATCTGGGGTACGACCTAGCATCTGTTTGGCATCAATACCGACGGCCGCAACGGTAGGATTTTGGGTACGGTTACTACGAAGCGCAACAACCGTTGGTTCATTGAGGACCACACCTTTACCTGGGGTGAAAATTAACGTATTGGCAGTGCCAAGGTCGATGGCGATATTACTTGATAAAAATCCGAAAAGGCTCATGTATCATTTCCCAGTGATAACAAAACTACACTGCAAGCAAAGCAGAAATTAGCGGGGTGTTTAATCGCACATCGAGTCAACGACGCATTTTTTAAAAGCTTTTAATGCCCATGTTTCAAAACCGCCCTATCGTGCCCACTAACAAAAAATCTGAAACAAGCTGCTTACCGCTGCTGTATTTTACATAAAAAATAGCAAGAAACTCTTAACGATTAACAGTTAAAAGGCTATCTTTTTACATAAAAAAAAGTGACGATGATTTTAAAGAAGCTTAGGCGATAGTGACTTTAATGCGATTAATTTGCGTTTAGTAAGAATAGTGCTAGATTATAGCGGTAAAATATCGCAAAATATAGTGATTTAATCACATTCTATCTTTATTCACGAATTTTTTGTGACAAATTATTTAGGTCACATCACCGTATTTTTTCAAATTTGTTATTAAAAGTAACTAAACTAAAGCAACTGTTTTTATCAGGTTTTAGCCTCTTTTATTATAGCCTGTTGCTATAATTGGCTGGTGTAAAATCGCATCAAACATTTGCCTTGTTTGCCCGTTTTCTTTTTTGTTTGTACTTAAGGAACTCATCATGTCGCAGACGCTTTCAACTGATGAAATTATGAACATCGCCAAACTTGCTCGACTTGGCGTGACCGCTGAGCAGGCAGATAGTTATGCCAATGACCTAAGCAAAATTCTATCAATGATGGATATTTTGGCAGAGGTCAATACTGACAATATCGCACCGCTTACCAATGTCCATGATATGACCCAGCCACTGCGTGAAGATGTTATTGGCGGTAATGGGGTCGAAGTCAATCGTGAGCTAAATCAGTCCATTGCGCCAAGTGTCGCTGATGGTTTATACCTTGTGCCACAGGTCATTGAATAAACCACAGCTCATCGAATACCTTGTCAAATTTTTGTTAATTAATTATAAGTGAAAATTATGTCTGAACTACATACGTTTTCGGTTGCCCAATTGGCAGCAGGTCTAAAAAATAAAGACTTTAGCAGTACCGAACTTACCAAGCACTTTCTCAATCGGATTACCCAGCATGATAAAGCCATCAACAGCTTTATCACGGTCACGCCTGAACAAGCGTTAGCGCAAGCCGCCGCCGCCGATAAATTATTGGCTGAAGGCAAAGGCGCAGACTTGACGGGCGTGCCACTGGCTCATAAAGACATTTTTTGTACCCAAGGCGTTTTAACCACTTGTGGCTCAAAAATGCTAGAAAACTTTGTGGCGCCTTACAACGCCACCATCGTTGAAAACTGCCAAAATGCAGGCTTAGTCATGCTTGGCAAAACTAGCATGGATGAGTTTGCCATGGGCTCGGACAATGAGTCATCATACTTTGGCGCCGTGCACAACCCTTGGGATAGCAGCCGCGTACCAGGCGGTTCATCGGGCGGTAGCGCAGCAGCGGTTGCGGCAGGTTTTGCGCCCTTTGCCACAGGCTCAGATACCGGCGGCTCGATTCGTCAACCTGCGTCATTTTGTGGTTTGACAGGGATTAAGCCCACTTACGGACGTGTTTCACGTTATGGGATGGTGGCGTATGCGTCAAGTTTTGACCAAGCTGGCAGTTTTGGTAAAACCGCAGAAGATTGTGCTTATTTGCTCAACGTGTTATCAGGTCATGACAGCAAAGACTCAACGTCTGCCAACAAAGACGTGCCGGATTTTTTCACTAGTTTGACCAGCAAACGCCAAGCCAATGCCAGCCATGATAAACCGCTTCAAGGGTTACGCATCGGTATCCCAACCGAATACTTTGCCGATGGCTTAAATAGCGAGGTTAAAGCCAGTGTAGAAGCGGCATTAAAACAATACCAAGCCTTGGGTGCAAGCTTGGTAGATGTGAATTTGACCAAACCTGAAATCACCCTTGCCACTTATTATTTGCTCGCCCCAGCCGAAGCTTCATCTAACTTATCCCGTTATGATGGGGTGCGTTATGGCTACCGCTGTGATAGCCCAAAAAACTTGGAAGATTTATACACCCGCTCACGTTCTGAAGGCTTTGGTGCCGAAGTACAGCGCCGTATTTTGATGGGTACCTATGCGCTATCAGCGGGTTATTTTGATGCCTACTATGTCAAAGCGCAAAAAGTGCGCCGCCTCATCAGCCAAGATTTTACCAAAGCCTTTGAAAGCTGTGATGTCATTGCCACCCCAACTGCGCCAACGACGGCTTATAAAATCGGTGCAAGCCTTAGCCCTGCCGAAATTTATATGGGGGATGTTTATACCATTGGCGTGAATTTAGCCGGTTTACCTTCATTAAGCCATCCGGTGGGTTTTGATGGTGACAATCTGCCTGTCGGCTTACAGCTGATTGCAAAGGCATGGGATGAAGAGACGCTACTGCAAACTGCCGATGCGTATCAGCAAGTCACTGATTTTCACCAACAACTATCACCCATCGCCAAAGCCTAAGGAGCCTTGTTATGACAAACGAAAATAAACCGCAAGCGCCTTTAGTGGATGGCTATGAAGTGGTTATCGGTATCGAAATCCACTGCCAGCTTAATACCAATACCAAAATTTTCTCATCGGCTTCCACCCTATTTGGGCAAGAACCCAACACCCAAGCCAATATTGTTGACCTAGCCATGCCAGGGGCGCTACCTGTACTCAACAAAGATGTGGTAGAAAAAGCGGTGATGTTTGGGCTTGGCGTCAATGCTGAAATCGGCATGATGAACGCCTTTGACCGTAAAAATTATTTTTATCCCGACTTGCCAAAAGGCTACCAAATCAGCCAAATGGCGCACCCGATTGTCGGTACAGGCTATATCGACATTGTGGTTAATGAAGGTGAAAAAAACGAATACCCCAAACGTATTCACATCACCCGTGCTCACTTAGAAGAAGATGCGGGCAAATCGGTGCATGATGCGGTGCCACAAATGACGGGCGTGGATTTAAACCGTGCCGGTACGCCGCTGATTGAAATCGTCTCAGAGCCTGATATGCGCTCAGCTGCCGAGGCGGTTGCCTATGTCAAAGCCATTCACCAGTTGGTCACTTGGCTCGGTATTTCTGATGCCATTATGGCGGAAGGTTCATTTCGTGCCGACTGTAACGTCTCCGTACGAAAACCCGGTGCCGACTTGGGTACTCGCTGTGAGATTAAGAACCTTAACTCGTTTCGCTTTATCGAGCGCGCCATCACGGTGGAAATCGAGCGTCAAATTGACTTGATTGAAGACGGCGGCAAAGTCATACAAGCAACTCGCCTGTACGATCCCGACAAAGACGAAACGCGCTCAATGCGTACCAAAGAAGAAGCCAACGACTACCGCTATTTCCCAGACCCTGACCTTTTACCTGTGCATATTGATACCGCAACTTTTGAACAAATCAAAAACGCCATGCCAGAATTGCCAGTGGCACGTCGTGAGCGTTTTCAATCGGCGCTTGGCTTACCTGAATACGATAGCCGTATTTTAACCGCTAGCCGTTCGCTCGCTGATTACTTTGAGCAAGTCGTGGCAAAAGTCGGTCATGATAACGCCAAACTGGCTGCCAACTGGATAATGGGTGACCTGCTCGGCGCGCTCAACAAAGATGAAAAAACCATTGAGCAAAGCCCGATTTCAGTGAGCCAATTTGCCAAACTGCTAGAACGTATCAAAGACAATACGCTATCAGGCAAGCTGGCCAAACAAGCCTTTATCGCCCTATTCGCTGGCGAAGGCGGTGACGATGACACAGCCGTGGATAAAATCATTGCCGATAAAGGTTTAAAACAAGAAACCGATACAGGCGCGATTAAAGCGATTGTCGAAGACGTGTTGAAAAACAACCAAGCGATGGTCGATGAGTATAAGTCAGGCAAGGAAAAAGCCTTTAACGGTCTTGTCGGTCAAGTGATGAAAGCCTCCAAAGGTAAAGCCAACCCGGCTCAAGTTAATCAGCTGTTAAAAGAACTAATTGGATAAGTTGGTATTGCAAATTCTGTCATTTTTGGTAGAATAGTACACCTTTCGGGGCGTAGCGCAGTCTGGTAGCGCACTTGCATGGGGTGCAAGGGGTCGCGAGTTCGAATCCCGCCGTTCCGACCAAATTAAAAAGGCTTACGTGTTCCGACCAAATTAAAAAGGCTTACGTGTTACGTAGGCCTTTTTCTTTTTGAATTTTTCGTTATACCTATTGTCACAGTATTTTTACGTGAATATGACAATATTTTTTTCATTTTGATAGATAATTTATTGATAAAATTTTCTCCCTATTTGGCTGTATTTATTTCACTGTATTTTTTGAAAAATCATGAGCGCGATCATTAAATCATTCCTTGCTAAGTATAAACTGACAAATTTGGCTGCGACTTTGGTATGGGTGGTTTTACCACTCACCGCGCAAGCCGATAGCGGTCATCAAGCACAAACCAATAAAGATGCGATTGTACGTTCTTGTCCCAATCGTCTATGTCCCGTCGTGCAGACCCTGCCCAAAGGCATCAAATTTAGCTAGGTATTAGCCAAAAATGGCTTTGTGAACATTGCCGATTCTACCTTGTGGGTATCCACTACTGACATCAAATAACTGATTGTATGTTTTCAAATTTTTCTTAAAAAGCCTGTCATGAATATGATGGGCTTTTTTGTTATGATAGTCTAAGCTTAATGTTGAACGAGTCGATTATGTGTTACCCAAAAATCATTATTTCAATTGAAAAACAACAACTTACTCTATGTCTTAGCCGCACCCAATCACAAACTTACCCCATCTCTACTGCCAAAAATGGTATTGGACAACTGCAGGATACTGGCTGTACACCGCTCGGTGCGCACGTGATTAGCGAAAAATTTGGTGATAATTTACCTATCAACAGTGTATTTGTGGCACGTCAATTTACCGGCGAAATTTATGACGATCATTTGGCAACCACATTTCCCAATCGAGACTGGATTTTGACGCGGATTTTGTGGTTAGATGGCTATGAAGAGGGATTTAACAAAGGCGCCAATGAGCAAGGGGTGTGCGATACCAAGGCGCGTTACATTTACATTCATGGGACGCCCAATACTGAGCCAATGGGCATTCCGCTTTCTCATGGCTGTATCCGCATGCGCAATCAAGACATTATTGCACTGTATGACCAAGTGGATATTGGTACAGCGGTCGAAATTTTGCCTTAAATTTATCAAAGTTAACCTTAATAATATATTAGAAAAAATTAATAAATATGATTATTTGTTAAAAAAAATTACAAAATAGTTTTTATTTATTAGTATTTTAGGCATATAATAACCGTGTCACATCAATCGGCTTTAATAAGGTAGATTGATTATCAAATAACAATGAAAAGGAGCTGATTATGTCAGTTGAAACTTTACACACTATCGCAGAAACTCGCCGTTCTATCTATATGCTCAATGACCAATTGCCTGTCTCAAAAGATGAGGTAGTTAAACTGGTTGAACATGCCGTGTTACACACCCCCTCTTCATTCAACTCACAGTCAAGCCGCTTGGTGGTATTGTTTGGTGAAGACCACCAAAAACTTTGGCAAATCACCGAAGATTTGCTACGCGCTATGGTGAATGATGATGAAAAATTCAAATCAACTGCCGATAAGATGGCCATGTTTAAAGCCGGTGCAGGGACTATCTTGTATTTTGAAGACCAATCAGTGGTCAAAGGCTTACAAGAACAATTCCCACTTTATGCGCATAATTTCCCAGTATGGGCAGAACACACCAGTGCCATGCACCAATATGCGATTTGGAACGCCTTAGCCGCGCTCAACATCGGTGCAAACTTACAGCATTATAATGGCGTGATTGATGAAAAAGTGGCAGAAACATGGAACATCGATAGCAACTGGAAACTCATTGCGCAGATGGTATTTGGTGGTATCGCCGCCCCAGCAGGTGAAAAAACCTTTGAACCTATCGAAAAACGCTTAAAAGTTTACGGAAAATAATTTTTTAATGTGCACTACAATGCATGTGCTAGTGCTAGTGCTAGTGACAGCAAAAAGCCAATATCTGACGGTATTGGCTTTTTTATATAAATTTGATTGCCATTAACTAAAAAATTAGCTCAGTAAAAACCCGACAATATACCGCATATTATCTACTGTCGGTATCGAAATTAGCGGCTAAATGCTGTCATCCATGACTGACCTAACTAGTCATACAGTGATTGACTGATTAGTGCTTTCTGCAGAGGCAATTTTCTTTAATTCACATGTCTACAATCAAGCCAAACTACTACCAAAACTTTGGCGCATTTTTAACCGTTTTTAGACTCACCGCGCATTGCTCGCTACTGGCTTGCTCACGCCCGCTAAACCAACCCACCGCAAATAGTGCATTTGGGTCGGTTTTGGCTTTCTCAAGATAGTTAGCATGACCGACCACATTGTCATTATACTCACCGAGTACGTCTTGTGCAGGCTCTAAGTATTGCAAAAAGGCATTGAGCTTCGTCGCTTTTTTTCCTTTTTTGCCACTGTTTTGGTTGGCAAAAAGCGGCGCAGCAAATTCACTGACATACCGCAGGCTTTTGAGGTCTTTACGGACACCATGCTGGCTGTCAGTATCAAGACTGGCAAATTTATCACTCGCCGTGGCAATCGCGGTAAATAGTTTTTCCAACTTTTTGGCAACTGGGGCTTTGGCTTTTGGGTTGTCCGCAGGTACGGGCAAATGGGTAAAACCAATCAGCTCTAACAGTAGAATTTGAAAATCATTGGCTCTGACGGCGTCAATCGGCATGATATCGACTGCCGTTGACCACTCAACATGCGGTGCACCGACTGACTCTAGCAGGGGCTGGGTTTTTATTTGCAAGATTTCTTTATCACGATACTCCCCTAACAGGCTAAAGGTTTGTTTGAGTACCATCAGCCAATTTGGGTCGATATAATCTGGGGCGAATTTAAAATGTTTGAGGGCAGTACGCAAACGGCGAATACCGACACGCAGTTGATGTACTAAGTTGCCATCGGGACTGCCTTCAGCAATTGCAGAGGCATTGGGCAAAATCTGCACTAGGCAGTTATTGACCACTGCCTGCAAAAACGCAAATTGGCTGATGCCTTTGTGTAATTGCAGCACAGCCAAATCCGCTTTGACAGGCTGGGCAAATTGTTTATTCGCGAGTAGCAAACTACCCCGTTGGGCTTTGGTAACGGTTGATAAATATAATTTGTATTTTTTGCACCAAGTTTTAGCCACCTCAATCAAATCACCTGGGTCACCTTCAAGGAGTTCAAATTCAATTTCATGAATATCCGATTGGGTTAACTCATGATTATTCGCGGGTTTTTGTGAGTTTAGGTGACCTATGCCAACCTTGCCGATATCATAAGCGATTTCGATGCGGCTGTTATTTCTCTTAATTTGACGAGAAGTGCGCTGGACATCGGTAAAATATTGCACGGTTAAGGCTTGAGCAAGCTTGTCGAGCGGCATGATTTTAGTCAACTGCGCTACCACTGTTGGCTCTGTAATCAGTGAAATATCAGGCACAAGGCTACTAACATCAAGGGTATCTGGCATACCCGTCAGGCTTAGCACTGTATTGAGCTCAACGCGTTTGGCAACGCCATCACCCGCTGTTTTGAGGGTTTGTACCCACTGGCTGTCTTCAAAGCGGATACGCAGGGCAATGCCTTTTTTGGCAAGGTCTTGATTGGGGGTATCAAAGTAATACGCAGATAGGCGCTGTTGCTGCGCAGTTTTGGTGTCGATATTTTTTCTTAAGATGCTTTGTTGATAGCTTGGGACAGCAAACTTGAGTTCTAGTTCGTGCATGATGGTGTCGATTAACCTATATAGCTAACGGATAAAACACCATCATAGCACAACTTTGCTTTTTAAAAATAACCACTTGGCTCATTTGTTAGTGGTAAAATTTTAAAGCATTTAAAGAATGCCCTATGATAAGTGATGACCAGTTATGCAATCACATCCAAACCTTCTTCTTTGAGCGATGTAAAGTCAGGTATTGATATAAAAAAAATCCATTTTAAGCTATCATAACCGCAAAATTTTGATGAATTTTGTAATAAATATTTACACTGACCCTCGATTAAATAGGTTTTTTAATAAATGTCAAACGCTACCGCTGACCAAACTCCGTCTTCGCAACTCACCAAAAACCCAAGCAAAAAAATCAAACCCACCGCGCGGGTGCGTAAACGTTTGCAAGACGCCCCACCCGTTACCCTAACAGTGACCAACCTTGCCCATGACGGAAGGGGCGTGGCAACTTACGGTGACCAACCCGACCATCACCTTGATAAACATGGCAAAAAAGTATTCGTCAGCTTTGCGCTACCCAACGAGACCGTGAGCGTCAAAATCACAGGCTCACGTAAAAGTATGGAAGAAGGTGACGCGCTTGAAGTGTTGGCAAACCCAAACCCTCAACGCACCACCCCACCTTGCCCGCATTTCGGGGTGTGTGGTGGCTGTAGCTTACAGCACTGGCAACCCGATGGGCAGATTCAATTTAAGCAATCGGTACTGGCAGAGCTGCTCGAACACCAAGCCCATATCCAGCCTGAAAACTGGCTTCCCCCATTGGTTGCTGACCGTTTGGGCTACCGCACCAAGGCACGTATGGGCGTGCGCTATGTTGAGAAAAAAGGCACAGCATTGGTCGGTTTTCGTGAGCGCGCCAGTAATTTTTTGGCAAATTTAAATGAATGCCATATACTTGACCCGCGTGTCGGCTTTGAAATTGAGAACTTAAAAGCGCTTATCAGTTCGCTTGACGCCCGTGACCATATTCCACAGCTTGAATTAGCGATGGGTGAAACGCTTGATGATGTTATCGATAGCAAAAAATCAATTGCCGTTATTGTCCGTCATATGGTGGCTTTAGGTGAGCATGATATCGCAAAACTGCAAGCTTTTTTTGCCGAGCGTAACTGGCAGTTATTCTTACAGCCCAAAGGTAGCGACACGGTACATCGTATTGACCCATTGTATGAAAATACTGCCCATGCGCGCCCATCAAGCCTGACCGTGCCACCGACGGGCGGTTTGTTTTATCGGTTGCCAGAGTCTGATGTGACGTTTGAATTCTCACCACTGGATTTTACCCAAGTCAATTTGTCAGTCAATCGTAAAATGACCAAGCTGGCAATTGATTTGTTAGATTTGAAGCCAGGCGAGCGAGTGCTTGATTTATTTTGCGGTTTGGGCAATTTTAGTCTGCCACTGGCGCGTCAAGTGGGTGAAACTGGCTTTGTGATTGGGGTGGAAGGTAGCAGTGAGATGACACAGCGCGCCAAAATGAATGCCTCCGCCAACGGCTTGCACCATACCGACTTTTTTGCCCAAGATTTAACCAAAGATTTTTCTGCTGAGCCTTGGGTTGGGCAAGTCGATGCACTGCTGATTGACCCACCTCGCTCAGGTGCCTTAGAAGTGATGCAGTATCTGGATAAATTCAATGCCAAACGCATTGTGTATGTGTCGTGCAATCCGATTACGCTTGCCCGCGATACCGCCGTGCTGCTTGACAAAGGCTACAAGCTCACCCACGCGGGCGTGATGGATATGTTCCCGCACACAGGGCATGTGGAAAGTATTGCAAGATTTGAGAAACGCTAAAATTTGGCTTTATTCATACAATTTAAATAGCGTACGTTGACTTTGTCAGCGTACCATTTGGTATTGTAGTCACGGCTAAGCTTTGCCCCAGAGATGACCACTTGTGGCATGATGGCGGTAGGTGCATTTTTGCCAGTTTTCATTTTGTAAAGACTACCGATGGTGCGATAGGTTTCGGTATTTTCAAAATCTTGGCTTTTTTCTTTTGCCAAGTCCATGCGCACTTGTCGCTCCGTCAGGCTAATCATGCCTTGTTGTATCATTGATATCAGCGCCTGCTCACTTTGGCTGATATTGGCACTGATTTTATTGCCTTTTTCATAAATCAATAAATCCCCGTCATAGTCTATTTCGGCTTTGGATAACTCGTGCAGCATTTTTTGGAAAGCCGCATTACGGCTTGAATACATCCCTGAGTTGTAGTCAGCGAAGCGATAAATCGGGTCTTGATAATTGGCTTTATACAGTAGTAAGCGATGGATACCATAGTACAATCCGCCATATTGGCTATATAGGTCTTTACGCAGTTCAAGGTTATTGCCACTCATCCGGCGATGGTCACGCGCATAACTTACTTGCACCTGCATTGAGCCTAACGTGGTAATCGGGTCTAATTTTTCTTCGATATCCCCACCCACCAATTTGGTAACGCTGTTCAGTTTGCTGGCATAATATTTGCTTGAAAAATACGCAAACATCTGATGATAAATGTCGTCAAGTTCTTCTTCGGTTTTGACTTTAGCGATTTGTTTCTCAAAGCTGTTATCGGGCGTGGGCTCAGTTTTTAGCATGGTGCGAAAATACGGGGCTAGCGTTGAGCCCAATTTTTCTTCCAACTCCTCATTCATCGCTTTTAGGCTTGATTGCCCCAAATTCGCGACGGGCGGATTGGCTTTAAAATTGGACTCTTGGTCAATAATGGCAACAGCGGTACAAATATTTTGCGCGTTTTTTTCTATTTTTAGGGTATCAAAAATTTGGTTGATGTCTTGTGCCCAGCTTTTGCTATCTTGTCCACGTTTGGGAATCAGTTTGGCAATTTGTTTGGCACCAATGGGCGAGTTAGCGTCGGTTTGGGTTTGAAAATAATCACACCCTGTCAATCCAAGCGATAAAGTCAGCGTTATCGCCAACATTGACAGGATTTTACCAAAGTTCGCAAGGCTTTTTGAGCGGGTCATGGTAAAATCTGACGCTATAGTAGTCGCATTTGTAACAAAATGAGATGGTAATTTCATTAAACTCACCTATACTGAACAAGATAGTTTTATCCTAGTTTGGATTGAAGTTCGGGCAAATCACTGATTGGGCAGTTGACTGACACTAACTTGAGTGATACAAAAATTTTATCGACGGGTTGACTTGCAATTGTTTGCTAATAGACACATCTTAATAAAATTAACACATGATTAACATGAATAAAGTTAGTGTTAAATGGCTAAACATGGGCAACCCTAAAACGGTTAAGATATATAAAGTGACTATGGCATTTACTTTATTTTAACGTTTAACATTTATTTTAAGGCTTAACACGCCCAAAACCAACGCACTATGATAGCTAAAACGCGCTGCTATAGCGACTACTCTGTCATATTTTATTATTGCTAGCGCAGTATCAAATCAAACTTAATCACACAAAAATTCACAGGGAAAGTGAGTTGATAATTTTAAACAAACAAGGTTAGTTTTTTTGCTCTTTGAGGAAATCTGGTAAGTAAGGTGTAGAATTGACATGGTAAAAATACGAGAAAGTTTGCCGCTATTGGATGGAAAAGACGTTGATCATGATAGTACCACAATGATTGCGAGTATCACTGCCAGCCAGCGTCATTTCACCCATACTGACTTGCCCATTGTCTCTGAGCCTGCCAGTCACATTATCGATGAGCATACCATTGATACCGAAGCTTGGCTGGCATCGATGGCAAAACGTGCTCATCTCACTGAGCTGCCTGAGCTGACCAAAGCCTGTCAACTACTCAAAAATCAAGATTTAAGTACCGAAAGCAACCGCTCTAATGCGTTTTTGACTGGGATTGGGATTGCTGATATTTTGGGTTATCTGTACCAAGATGAAGCCACGCTCGTTGCTGCGATGTTATATCGTGCCGCGCGTATCCAAATTTTTACCCCCAAACAAATCCAAGCCACCTTTGGCGATGAAGTCGCAGAGCTGGTCCAAGAAACCCTAGCGCTGGGGCGACTGTCCGATTTGATAGAGAACAACAAGCGCTTAGAAGACCACTTTAACAACAACCAGCGCGAGCAGTTATCGGGCATTTATAACATGCTTATCTCGATGACCAACGATGTGCGTGTGGTGCTAATCAAATTGGCTGAGCGTACTTTTGCGATGCGGGAGTTGTCATATGCCAGCCCAGAGCGTCAGCAACGCGTCGCGCGCGAGGTCATGACAATTTACGCGCCGCTAGCGCATCGCATGGGTATTGCACAGCTTAAATGGGAGCTTGAGGACTTATCGTTTCGTTATCTTGCGCCTGACCGCTACAAAGAAATCGCCAAATTACTCTCTGAAAAACGTAGCGAGCGCGAAACCTATATCGACCGGGTTGCCCAACAACTGCGCGAGGCGTTAGCTGCACAAGGGATTGACGGGGAAATCACCGGTCGTGTCAAACACATCTATTCGATTTATCGTAAGATGAAACTCAAATCACTGTCGTTTGACCAGTTATATGACATCCGTGCACTGCGGGTACTGGTGCACAACAATGCCGATTGTTATCACGTATTGGGGCTGGTGCATGGTTTGTGGCGCTATATTCCAGAACAGTTTGATGACTACATCACCAATCCAAAAACCAATGGCTATCGCTCGCTACATACCGCGGTAATTGCCGAGAACAAATCGCTGGAAGTACAAATTCGTACCTTTGACATGCACTATGAAGCCGAACTTGGCATGTGTGCACACGTCAACTATAAAGAAGGCACCAAAAACAAAAAAGACGACTATCTAACCAAAAAAATCAGCTCACTGCGTCAGTTATTGCTCAATCAAGAAAATGCTGACAATCATGACCCCTTAAAATTTGTATTAGATAAACATGTTGAGCATGAGCATGGCGAGCTCGATGAAGAAGAACAAGTCGTTGATTTTGGTGAATTCGAGCGGATTTATGTGTTTAGTCGTGATGGTGACATCATCGAATTGCCCAAAGGCTCAACTGTGCTTGATTTTGCCTATCATGTGCATACCCATGTCGGCAATCGCGCCCAAGCTGCTCGCGTCAACAAACGCTATGTGCCGCTCACCTATCAGCTCAAAACAGGCGAGCAAGTTGAGATTATTACCAAGCAATCACGCGAACCAAACCGTGATTGGCTAGTGGCATCCTTAGGTTATATCAATACCAGTCGCGCTCGCAGCAAACTGCGCCAATGGTTTAATAAGCAAGACCGTGATAAAAATATCGAAACAGGTAAGCACATATTAACCAAAGAATTGGCGCGCATGTCGGTACACCCTAACAGTATCGATTTAAATGATTACGTCAAATTTTTTAATGCCAAAAACAGTGATGATATTTTGGTAGGGCTAGTCAACGGCAACGTTGAATTGCATAATTTGACCGGTCATATCAGTCGTCATCTAGATTTAGAGCCCGAAGTCACTGATACTGAGCTTATCCCAAGCATTCATCCCAAAGCCACAGGCAAGCTAGATGCGTATAAAATCGAAGTCGATGGCTTAGATAACATTGCTATTCACTTGGCGAATTGCTGCTCGCCTGTGCAAGGTGAGCCAATTGCGGGTTATATCACCCAGTCCAATGGCGTATCCGTCCACCGCAGTGATTGCGTCGAATACGAGCGACTGGTGGAGCGTGAGCCTGAACGCGCCATTAGTGCCGCTTGGTATGGCAATAAAGGCAAAAGCCAATTGGTACAAATATACCTTGAATCGTATGACAGGCGGGGCTTACTCAAAGACTTGACCCAAATCATCGACCAAGAAAATGTCAATATCCGCCAAGTCGATACCCTAAGCGGGGATGATGATATCGCGCGGTTGAATTTTACCATAGAAGTGACGGGGCTAAGTCAGTTGTCCAAGCTTTTGGCAAAACTAGAGCAGCAACATGGTATTATCTTGGCGCGTCGTATCGTCAATAACAACAAGTCTTAATGCTTTAAATAGGAGTCAAACGGCGTATGCCAGAATTGCCTGAAGTGCAGACGACAGCGACGAGTCTGCAACCTTTGCTCAATCAAACCGTTGAAAAAGTTAGCGTCTTTCAGCCCAAATTGCGTTGGGCGGTGCCTGATGACTTGGTAAGTTTGGTAGATTATCAACTTATCAACATTGAGCGCCGAGCCAAATATCTGATTCTCACCTTTAACGGGGGCGCGGCGCAAAAAAAACTGCTCATCCACTTGGGGATGTCGGGTAGCTTACAGCAGCATCCTGTGGGGTTTGACAAGCGTAAACACGATCATGTGATTTTGACGTTTAATGATGGCAAAAAACTCACCCAACTGCATTATCATGACCCACGGCGGTTTGGTATGTTACTGTGGTTAGAGGACTATGAAGACAAGCTGATTACCCATTTGGGTGTAGAGCCGCTATCAGAAGATTTTAGCGCTGACTATCTATATCACCATATCCACAATCGCAAAAAACCGATTGAACGCCCCATCAAATCGGTAATTATGGCGCAAGAGATTGTGGTCGGTGTGGGCAATATCTATGCAACCGAAAGCCTATTTTTATCAAAAATTCATCCGTTGACCCCTGCCCATCTCATCAATCATGAACAGCTGACCACCTTGGTCGCCCATATTCGACAAGTCCTACAAACATCGATTGAAAAAGGCGGCTCAACGTTAAAAGATTTTACCGTAGCGGATGGAAAAACGGGGTATTTTCAGCAGACGTTACTAGTATATGGGCATAAAGGCGCTGATTGCCCAAGCTGTGGCACTACCATCGAAAATGTCAAAATCAATCAGCGTGCCAGCACGTTCTGTCCCACTTGCCAGCCGCTGATAACCCACAAAAAATCAGTGAAAAAATCAGTGAAAAAACCACTCAAAAAAACGCTTAAAAAAATAACGGCTCTGCTTTAACGTAAAAAAACCTGCAGCAAAGACAATTTTACTTGATAATTCTTGGCAAAATTGATGTAATGTTCCTGAATTATTCAGCAACAACCTAGCAAAACTTGTTAGGTACAACCTGTCAGTCAACCCCAGTTATCTAGTTGCCTAATTATTTATTTATTCATTGATTTAGTTAGTTAGCTAGTTACCTCGTTAATGGGGGCTTGCTGCCAGTTAGGAACCTGCTATGAAACTATTAAATACGATTGCGTCAGCCGTAGCCTTAATGATTGCAACGATGACTTGCAGCTTTGCCGCTACCGAAATTGATGAAAAAGATTTTGGTCCAACCTATGGCTCCATGGTCGCTGATACCATTGTGGGTAAGCCATTGGGCGCATTGGCAGTGGTGGGCGGCGTGGTGACGGCGATTGCCAGTATGCCATTTACCATCTATAACGATGAAATCGATCAGGTAGAACGCAAGCTGATTCTTGAGCCACTGGCGGCACTCGATCGCTGCTTGGGCTGTACCCCTGCTGAAGACCAATATTTTCGCTCACAGCGCCCTAATAATAACCAAGTGCGCGTCACCGTTGATGGACCTTCTGAGATTTTAATCAACACCAACCAAAAAGTTGTTGTGAAAACCCCTTAGTTTTTTGTCAACGATTCAAACAAGCAATTAGCCGCCGCTGATTGCTTTTTTTATGACTGTTATGTTCATGATAACTTTTTTGCACCCATAAATTGTTTGCTATAGTCGCTTTTAAACGAGTCTTATCATCATTTGTCAACATTTGGCTGAGTACTCGTATAAAAAGCGCTCGTATAAGCTTGTATAAAAAGTTGATTGCCAAGGAAGATAACAGTCATGTCGAACCTAAATCTAAAAACACCGTCAGCCTTAGCCTCACACCCTACCCAGCAAACCATTCAAATAGCCACCAAACACCCTGCCACACTGGCGGCGACTGTGTTTCGTCCCGATACGGTTAAAGCCGCCGTGATGATTGCGCCCGCAACAGGTATCAAACGGCAGTTTTATCAAAATTTTGCACAGTATTTAATGGAGCATGGCTATGGCGTCATCAGCTATGACAATGAAGATATTGGCGAGTCGATGCAAGGTGACCTCAAGCACTCTAATGCATCATTGATTAGCTGGGGACGCTACGATATGACTGCGGTGCTTGATAGGCTGATTCAAGAGTTTCCCAATACCAGCTATCATCTGGTCGGTCATAGCGCAGGCGGTCAATTATTTGGTTTGATGCCCAATTATCACAAGTTCACATCCGTGTTTAACGTTGCCTGTTCATCTGGGCAAATCCGTAATATGGCGATGCCCTATCGTGCCAAAGCCATGTGGTTTATGGATGTATTTATTCCCGTGTCCAATGTGTTGTTTGGCTATACCCAATCAAGCAAGATTGGCATGGGCGAAGATTTGCCCAAAAACGTCGCCAAACAGTGGCGAGATTGGTGCAATGGCGCAGGCTATATCAAAACCGCCTTCGGTAAAACAGTGAAAACCCACTATTACAATGAGGTTAACTTGCCTGCTATGTGGGTGAATGCCCCAGATGATGATATCGCCAATGATAAGAATGTCGCCGATATGATTCGGGTGTTTCCCAACATGCAAGCCACCACCCAAACGCTAAAACCCAAAGATTATGGCTTACAGCATATCGGTCATATGAAGTTCTTTAGCCGACAAAACCAACTGCTCTGGCAGCAAACCCTTGATTGGTTGCACCGACATGGGTAATTAAACAAGGGGCATGGTGATTATGCCCCTTGTTTGCTGCTAACAGTCGGATGAAAACAGCACGCTAAACCCTATCATTTTAAAAGCTAGCTTGTTAATAACCCACGCAGTTAAAACGGTACGGGGCTTTCCCATTCCATCCATACACCCGTATTGGGATGTTTTAAGCGTAATTTGTGTGCATGTAAGCAAAGCCTAGGCGATAAATCAAACGCTTGACCGTCCAATACATCTTGCGCGTAGATGGGGTCGCCAAGCATCACATGCCCGATATGCAGCATATGAACGCGTAGTTGATGACTTCGCCCTGTGACAGGATACAAGGCGACACGGCTAACCGCCTTACCCTCACGCAGTTCGTGGTGCAAGGTTTCATATTTCGTATAGGCGCGTTTATCCCAACTCATATCGACGATATGCTTGGGTTTTTGTGGTGGGTCGTAGCGCACGGGCACATCGATTTCGCCTTGCTGCGGCGGCGTTCCCCAGACCAGCGCTTGGTATTCTTTGCTCGGAATACGCTCGATAAATTGTTTACTGATATGGCTTTGCGCTTCGCTGTGGCGCGCAAAAATAATAATGCCTGAGGTGTCCATATCAAGTCTGTGAATAAGTTTGACGTTGGGGTCGGCTTTGAGCAAACGCGATTGCAAGCTTACTTTGAGTTCTTTACCATCCACGGATAACAGCCCGTGCGGTTTGTCGATGACCCAAATGTCGTCATCACGATATAGGGTAACAGATTTGGCAAACTCATCAAAAAAGCTTTGCGGTTTTAGCTTCTCTTCTTCGTTATATCGAGCAATTTTTTCTGCAGTTAAAGCCATATTACTTCGTCATGATTCATTGAAAAGTGCTATATTAGCATAACATTTGATGGATTTAGGCATGATAAAATGAATAATGAAAAACTCAAAAAAATAACGCTATGGTGTATGGCAATCTCGGCTTTACTGTTGACACTTAGTTCTTTAATAAATTATTTTCAAAGAAAAGATATGGCTGAGCAACGACAAAATATCGACCAAGCGACTGAATTTCTCAAGCAAATCCCACAAAACGCCAGTGCGCCAAATTAGCAGCCAATACAAAAGGCTACGTTAAACAATAGCCTTTTTTAAACCTAAATAATTAAGTTAAGCTTTATTTGCCATATCTTTAAACACGTCTTTTGCCGCTTGCAACGTGGCATCTAAGTCCTCTTGCGAATGCTCACTACTTACAAAGGCGGCCTCAAAGGCGGATGGCGCAAGATACACACCGCGATCGAGCATACCGTGGAAGAAGGTCGCAAATTTTTGCGCATCGCATTGACACACCTCTTCAAAGTTTTGTGGCAATGTATCGCTATCAGTAAAGAACATCCCAAACATACCGCCACAGCGCGTGGTTTTAAAGCCAATACCCGCATCCTTCGCCAACTGTTCAAGATTATCAGTCAAGTAAACGACTTTTTCGCTTAATGCGTCATAAAAACCCTCAGCCGTGAGCAAATCAAACATGGCAATACCGGCACGCATCGCCAGTGGATTGCCCGATAAGGTGCCTGCTTGATACACGCCGCCTAACGGCGCAATACACTCCATAATCTCACGTTTACCACCAAACGCCCCGACTGGCAGACCTGCACCGATGATTTTACCAAACGTGGTCAAGTCTGGTGTGATGCCAAAATGGGCTTGCGCTGACTGTAAGCCAACTCGGAAGCCTGTCATCACTTCATCAAAAATTAGCACAGCGCCATGCGCGGTACACTCGGCACGCAAGGTATCGTGAAATTCTTGCGTGGGTACAATCATGTTCATGTTGCCGGCGATAGGCTCGACAATCACACAAGCGATGTCATTGCCAAATTGCGCAAAGCAGTCTTTGATGGCTTGCGGGTCGTTGTAACGAATCGTGATAGTATGTTTGGCAAAATCGGCAGGGACGCCTTTTGAGCTGGGTTCACCGATATCTAGCATGCCCGAACCCGCTTTGACCAGTAGACTGTCGCTATGACCGTGATAACAGCCTTCAAATTTGACAATTTTGTCGCGTCCTGTATAGCCGCGTGCTAGACGAATGGCGGACATGGTGGCTTCAGTCCCTGAGCTGGTCATACGGATTAATTCAACACTGGGAATCAATTCGCAGATTTTGTCCGCCACCGTGGTCTCAAACGTGGTGGGGGCGCCAAAGCTTAACCCGTCATCTGCCGCATTTTTGACCGCTTCGATAA
The DNA here is from genome assembly GCF_032014955.1 of Moraxella sp. CTOTU47724. Taxonomy (NCBI): domain Bacteria; kingdom Pseudomonadati; phylum Pseudomonadota; class Gammaproteobacteria; order Moraxellales; family Moraxellaceae; genus Moraxella; species Moraxella sp. CTOTU47724. Next base: position 25,655 of record NZ_DALZSV010000005.1, on the reverse strand, counting down.
TATGGGGGTGGGCATGACCCAAAATCATCGGTCCCCATGATCCTACATAATCTATGTAGGGTTTGCCTTCAGTATCATACATCTTGCTGCCACGGGCACGGCTGATAAAGACAGGCGTACCCCCCACACCTGCAAACGCCCGCACAGGAGAATTCACGCCACCAGGGATATGGGCTTTGGCTTGTCTAAACAGTAATTGGTTGGTTGTCGAGTTGTTTGAGTTATTTGAATTCATGGGGCTCTCAGCTAGATAAATTTTTGCCTATTTTAACAAAATTCGGGGGTATTGAATACGCTTGCCCTCTATCTTGAATTTGGCTGGCTTGAATTTGGCTGGCGAAAAATAGGGGCTCGTTGATAAAAAATGTGGTTTTGGCTTTTTTGATATATCCCCACCTTTTGGCAGCAATGTTTTGGTAGCAATGGTAGCGAACTACTTGCTGCTCTCTTTAAAACTAAAAACCCCCAATGCCGTGCACTGGGGTTGTTTTGTTGTTTTGCGGTTTTTGACCCATTATTTTGCTAGGCAATTATTTGTGACTATTGAATAAGATATTTGGGACTGCCAATTCGTTATATTCACCTTTTTCATATAAAGCCCCGGCACGACCCACAATCAATGGGTCAACTGTCCCCACGACTTTAGGGTCTTTATTGTCGTAAGGGAGTTTGCTTAATACATAGCGCATGGCATTCAAACGCGCGCGCTTTTTATCGGTGGACTTGATGACAATCCAAGGCGATTCTGCACTGTCGGTGTTAAAGAACATGGTTTCTTTGGCAAGGGTGTAATCATCCCATTTGTCGAGTGACGCTTTATCAATGGGTGACAGTTTCCATTGTTTGAGCGGATGGGCTTCACGCTCGGCAAAACGGCGGCGCTGCTCTTCACGACTGACTGAGAACCAAAATTTGATTAAATGAATACCTGAGCTAATCAGATGTTTTTCAAACTCTGGGACTTGGCGCATAAAGTCATTGTATTGGTCTTCGGTACAAAAACCCATGACACGCTCGACGCCAGCACGGTTATACCATGAACGGTCAAATAGCACGATTTCGCCCTTGGTCGGTAGATGCTGGACATAACGCTGGAAGTACCATTGACCCGCTTCTTGCTCGGTGGGTTTTTCAAGGGCAACGACTTTGGCACCGCGCGGATTTAAGTGTTCCATAAAGCGTTTGATGGTACCGCCTTTACCTGCGGCATCACGACCTTCAAAGATGATGACGATTTTTTGCCCGCTATCTTTGACCCATTTTTGCAGTTTTAATAGTTCAACTTGTAGCTCGTATTTTTGGGCTTCATAGTTTTTGCGTGACATACGGTTTTTGTAGGGATAACCGCCTTCACGCCAGTTGTCAGCCAATTCGTCGTCTTTGTTGATTTTGCTTTGCACGCTAGTGGTTTGGCTGCCAAATAGTTTTTTGACTTCGTTGATTTCATCGTTGGACATACCATTGATCAGCGCTTGCAAGTGCTCTGCCATTTTCTCGACATCGCCTGTAGTTAGGTCTTGATTCATGATGCTCTCGATGGCGCGTTTTTTGGCATTGGCTTTTTCACTCACCCCTGCTTGCTGCGACTGCTCAAGCAACACTGTGGGGTCGGTCTCATAAGGTTGGTCAATACGCTCGGTCGCTGGTGTTTTAGTACTGCGGCGCGCTGGGGTCTTTGTAGCTAGGGTCTTTGTAGCTAGGGTCTTGGTAGGCTGCGACTTTTGGGGCTTCGCTTTATCCGTTTTGGCATTGTCAGTTTTGGTACTGTCAGTTTTAACACTATTTGTCGCTGTGCTATTGGGGGGATTTGCCATGTCTCGCTCCTTAAATTCAATGGTCGGCTGATGGGTTGAAGTAAAGTGTAACAAATTATTTACTATTGACTATAGACCATTTAAACCCAAGCCACAATCGCTTTTTGCCCTACATTCTGGTCATAATTTTCACTTGTAGTCGAGGCAAAAAAGGCGTTTAATAACCTTAGGCATGTAAGTAGATAGGTAAGCGAATCAGTCATCGGGTGAGGATAAACTGGATGGCTAAATATCTTCAAGCTTTAGCACATCATAAGCGGGGGTTTCATACGGGTGTGCCTGTTTTAACGCTTGCACTACCGCTTTGATGCGCTCAGCTGCAACCACCATCTCGACCCGCCATTCTTCGATTGTTTGTAATTCATTGGTCGTACCAATAAAGGCTTGATTGCCTGCCAATGGCATAAACTGTCCTGTACCCAACACCTGCCAACAGCAATACTGATAATTGCCAATCTGCCCTGCCCCTGCGTCAAACAAGGCTTGCTTTACAGCCTCTAAATAATCGGTCGGTATGTAGGTGGTGAGTTTATACATGATTGGTTTTTTCATCCCTGTCATTATTAGGTACTTGCCTTAATCTAGCATATTTTTTTTGCAAAAAGCGCGTTGGTTGGTAGTTTTTCGTTGATTATTCCCGCGTTTTAAAAAAATTCACCCTTAAACGCGCTATATATTATACAATATTGTATAATATATATTATTGTGAAATGCTTAGGTGGCGTATGGTGTTATTTTCTATTGCAGATTATAGTCATCCATTGGTGGGTGGTATGTTGATTGGGCTCTCTGCGGTTATGCTGTGGTGGAGTATTGCCAAGATTGCTGGCATCAGTGGCATTGTCGCTAGTCTCTGGCAGCCAAACTCACCCGATTTTGCTTGGCAATTGGCGTTTTTTGTGGGCTTGCTAGTATCGCCTTGGGTGTTTGCTATGTTCTGTAGCTTGCCAACCATCACGGTATCATCATCGCCTTGGCTGTATGTCATCGCAGGGTTATTGGTCGGTGTGGGCACGCGAATGGGCTCAGGGTGTACCAGTGGTCATGGTATCTGTGGCAATGCGCGCTTTTCACCCCGTTCATTGGTGGCAACCATCGCTTTTATGGCTACCGGTTTTTTGACGGTGTTTATCGGTCGTCATTTGTTGTCATTGATTTAATTGAGACGTTAGGGACATCTATCATGCGAAAAGAAATTGTGTTATTGATTAGTGGTATCTGTGGGTTGGTTTTTGGTACAGGCTTGATTGTCAGTGATATGGCAAACCCAAAAACCGTACAAAGCTTTCTTGATCTCGCAGGCGATTGGAATCCTGCGTTGATGTTGGTGATGGTTGGCGCGCTCATTGTCGCCACCATCGGTTTTAACTTAAGTCGCTTAAAAAAGACCAGTCTATCGGGTGCGCCATTCCCACCGATTCGCCGCGGTATTGATATGCGCTTGGCGATTGGGTCGATGATATTTGGTATCGGTTGGGGCATCGCTGGCATCTGCCCTGCCCCTGCGGTGGTACTCATGGGCATGGGTATCTGGCAAGGGATGGTGTTTTTTGTCGCCATGCTAGTGGGTATGGGGATGGTGATAGCGTTTGATAACACCCAATCTGCTTAGTCATCAGTTTAGTCATCATTAGGGTGAAATAACCGATAAAACCCAGACGCCATGAGCCAACTGGCTAGTTGCTGTGGCGTTTCTGTTTGCCCTTGCCGCACCCAATGAATGTAGGTGTGATACAGCATTCCTGAAGCAAATACCAGATTGTACTCCCCGCTTTTATCCTGATGTGGCGCTGTGATAGCTTGACAAGTCAATGACTGCTTTTTGCGGTATTCAACAAAAATTTTGCTATTAAGGAGGGTGTCTAAAATCAGCCCTTCAAAGCCTTGATTGAGCAAAATCTTGGTTGATAACTCAAACTTGCTCAAATAGTCAAACACGCGTACCAAAAACGCATAAAACTCGCCCTCGCTTGCCGCCGTCAAATCGATAAAAGGAAAATCATGCTCAATCTGCGCCAAATAGTCTTTGAGTAACGCAAGTTTGCTATCGTAATTGCGGTAATAGCCCATGCGACTCACGCCCGCCTTTTGGGTCAGCTCGGTGACACTGATATCGGCAAATGGGGTGGATTCCATGAATTTGAGCAGCGCTATGGCGAGCGAACGTCTGACCACGGTGTTGGCATTGCCCATGATATGCGCCTGCTGTCCAAAATCACTCAAGCTCGACTCAATACTCGTACCCGTGGGCGATAGAAGCGGTGTGAAGGTTGGCTTTGGCACGCGTTAATCCTTTCAACTCAATCCTTTACTTAATTTATCAAAACAAAACGAACCCAAATGTCACAGTTGCAGCAGCCTGCTGAAAAATTAGTATACCCTAATCAGGTAGCGGGTTGAACTGTTTAGCGCTAAACCGCTGTTATACAAAGACAGATACAGCCAAAAAGTCACTGTAAGGTAGCACGCGGCAGGTCAGCTATAAGGACAACTATTAAGGAAAATAAGGAAAGCGATACATGGAGGGTCAATCATTTGATACGGATTTTTTGGTCATAGGCTCAGGCTTTGGCGGTAGCGTCTCGGCGATGCGACTGACCGAAAAAGGCTATCGCGTGATTATCGCTGAGCAAGGCAAGCATATATCCCCCGAGACCATGCCCAAAACCGTGCGCGATATCAAGCAGTTTTTGTGGTTGCCTGCGCTCAAGTACAAAGGTTTTTTTTCGCTTCAGCTATTTAAGCATGTCATGGTGTTGCATGGGAATGCGGTGGGCGGCGGCTCAATCACTTATGCCAACACCTTATTACAGCCAGAAGACAAAATCTGGCAACAAGGTAGCTGGGCAGGGCTTCACGACTGGGAAGCGGTGATGCCACAACATTATGAGACCGCCAAACGCATGCTAGGCGTGAGCCAAAACAAAAAAGTCGGTAACGCAGATTTGATGCTACAAAAAATGGCAAACATGAGTGGCGTGGGCGATAGTTTTTATCTTACCAATGTGGGCGCCTACTTTAGTGAACATGACACGTATGCTCACCCTGCTGTCAATGGTGACCCGTATTTTGGCGGCGCAGGTCCTAAGCGCAGTCCTTGTATAGGCTGTGGTGGCTGTATGGTGGGCTGCCGTTATGGCGCCAAAAATACCCTAGATAAAAACTACCTGTATTTTGCCCAAAAAAATGGCGCTACCCTGCTCGCTGAAACCAAAGTCACGGATATAGTACCGATAGTCGATGCTAGCAAATCGCCCAGCGACCCTGCCTATCAAAACGGTTCGCAAGGCTATCGGGTGACGCTTCAATCAGCGGATAAAGGGGAGTATCAAATCACCACCCAACAAATTGTACTGTCAGCCTCCAGCCTTGGTAGCCAAAAACTGCTGTTTGAGCAGCGCCATAAAGGCAATATGCCTCGTATTTCCCCTTATCTTGGCAAGCGTATCTATACCAATGCTGAATCTTTGCTGGGCGTGCGATTTTTGGATGAGCAACATGGCGCCATGAGCGATGGCGTGGCTATCGGCTCTGGGATTTATTTGGGCGATGGTACACACATTGAGGCGACACGTTATCCTGAAGGCTTTAATATTGCGTCCTTTTTGGCGACGTTAAGCAATTATAAAAACGGCAAAAAAATGTCGCTACTGGCTTGGTTATGGTGTTTTATAGTGCAGTTTATCGTCAAGCCCCGTCAAGCGTGGCGTGCATTTCGACCGCATAATATGGCAAAACAAAGCCTTATCTTGCTATGTATGCAAAGCACGCCGTATGCGCTTGAAATGCGCTATCAAAAAAGCCCGTGGTGGCGGGCTTGGTTGGGTAGTCGCTACCAGATGCAAACCTATGGCCCTGCCATCCCCGCCTTTATTCCAGAAGCAAGCGCGTTTGCCGAGCAGATGGCAACCCAAATGGGGGGAGTCGGTTATGGCGTGCTATCGGAAGTATTTTTGAACATCCCGACCACCGCACATTGTATGGGTGGAATTTCGCTAGGCAATTCTGCAGCAGATGGCGTGGTCGATAAGTACCATCGATTGTTTAATTATCAAGGGTTTTATGTCTGCGATGGCGGCAATATCTCGACCAACTTGGGTGTCAACCCAAGCCTCACCATAACAGCGTTGACAGAGCATGCCATGAGCCATATTCCGCACAAATCGACCCAGTTACTGCATGCTGCAGATACCACAAGGCAAAACGTGACGCTCGTTCAAAAAGATGCTAGCAAGATACCGGCTTAACTGCTATGTTGAGTTAAAATTTAACTAAATGATTGGGATAATACACATGACACCTCAAGACAACTCAGATGCAACTAATTCGGATGCAACTATCAATACCATGCAGCAGCAGTTTGACATCATGCGGACGGCTAGCCGCCAAGACCAATATGTTGATTGGTCAATTCGTAGTGCGCGGCTAAAAAAATTAGAACAGTTGGTGATGGATAACCAAAGCGAGATTATCACCGCTATTCATGCCGACTTTGGACAGCGCCCAGCGGCTGAAACCACCATGCTTGAACTGTTCCCAACGCTTGAAGCGATTCGTTATACACAAAAGCACGGCAAAGCTTGGTCTGCCAAACAACCGGTCAAAACTGGGATTTGGTTTTTGCCCGCTCGTAGCTATATCCAGCCACAGCCGTTAGGACTCGTAGGCATTATTGCACCTTGGAACTATCCGCTGTATTTGGTGATTGCGCCGCTGGCTGCCGCATTGGTGGCAGGCAATCGTGCGATGCTCAAAGTCTCAGAAGCCTCACCGAATTTTGAGCAGTGGCTGGCTAATGCGTTACCCAAATACTTTGCCGCAGACGAAGTGACCTTGATTACAGGGGGTGTCGAAGTCGCGCAAGCCTTTAGCCGCTTACCATTTGACCATTTATTTTTTACTGGCTCTACCGCAGTGGGCAAACATATCATGAAAGCCGCTGCACAGAATTTGACCCCTGTCACCCTTGAGCTGGGCGGCAAATCCCCTGTCGTGGTGACGCCGAGCGCTGATTTGGCAAAAACTGTCAACCGCGTATGGACAGGCAAAACCATGAACGCAGGGCAAACCTGTATTGCGCCTGATTATGTGTTGATGCAGGCGGATAAAAAACACGCCTTTATCGAACAATCAACCGCATGGCTTGACGCCCACTACCCCAATCTTGCAGACAATCCTGACTATAGCTTTGTCATCAATCCCAAGCAAGCCAGCCGCGTGCAAGGTTATCTTGATGAAGCCAAACAGCGCGGTGCCACCCTCATTCCACTGACCGATTATGAAGTGAATATCGAAACTGGATTTTTCCCGCCGATGATTGTCACCGATTTACCCAGCGATGCTAAATTGCTGACCGAGGAGATTTTTGCCCCCGTATTGCCACTGGTGTCCTACCAAGACTTGACGCAAGCGGTGGCGTATGTGAATGAGCGTGACCGCCCACTGGCGCTGTATGTGTTTGGCGAGGACAAAGCCGACACCGACTACGTGCTCGCGCATACGGTGAGTGGCGGCGCGTGTATTAACGAAACTATTTTTCACATTGCCCAGCAAAATCTGCCGTTTGGTGGTGTCGGGGCATCAGGAATGGGGCGTTACCACGGCAAATATAGCTTTGACACCTTCTCTCATCCAAAAGCGGTGTTTAAACAAAGTCACCTTAATTTCGCGCATTTGCTCCAACCACCGTATGGCAAGACCTTTTGGAACATGATGAAGGTGATTTTAAAAGCCTAGTGATTGCAATGCTTAGACAACCTTGTATGGATAACATTGTCTATATAACCTTGCATAAGTCACCGTTACTGTCACTCTGGTAAATTGGTAACGTCGTATGTGCTAGTTCATTGGTATGTGCTAGTTCATTGGTATGTGCTAGCTCATTGGTAATAGTTGTCGTGCTTTTTGAGCCACCAGTTCATGTTATCTTGGCGTTTGGCGCGAAATTGCGCCAATCTTTTGGCAATAGCCGCATTGTGCGCTCGTGCGGTATCAAGCCCAAATAGAATCGGCACACTGACAAGCACGCCATAGCGCCATTTTGGGCTAGGCAGTCCCAAGCCATCGCCAATATCATCACCCACTAAAGTCCGTGTGACACTGGCATTGATCCGCTCAACCAGCTGTCCACGTCTGTTATCCTCACCCATAATTTGTGAGGGTAAATCATGCAGCGCTTTAGCGAGCGGTTTACCAAATTCAAAGTCTAATTGCTGGGTTGCCAAATAGCTATAAAGCCATGCCCACGCCTCGGTTTCATCTTCAGGAATGCGCGCCAACTCAATCCCCATCCACCAACTTGCCAGTTGCCATAAGTGCATGATGCCTTGGGACTCTTCGGCGCTGATTCTTGCCCCCAGTAATTTTAGTCCGCGCATAATGAGTAGCGAAAACTGCAAGTGGGTTGCCACCATATCGGTTTGGTTAATGGGCAACCCCCAGTAGCCACTGTCCCAATCATGGCTGCATAATTGTTGTCTTACCAGACCGTGTATCTGACGCACTTGCAGACTTTGTCGCCAGCCTTCTGTGCCAATCGCCAATGGGGGTTGCTGGTTGCGGCTAATCGCTGGGTACTCAGACACTGCCAAAATATACGCATAGGTTCGCATGAGCCTTGGCAATGCATCATGCACTAACGCCCCTGTTTTGATGAGTGGTAATGAGAGCGCAGGTATACTATACCCTGCCATTAGCGCGACATTACGCAGTAACCAAATCAGCATTAACGGATAGCGCCGATAGGCAATTGCGCCAATCTCGGCAAGCTTGGCATCATACCAACTTGGATATTGGCAAAACTGCTGATACAGCGTCTCAAACGCGGGCTGTTGCAATAACGCTTTGGCTGCTGATACGTTATTCGTTTGCGCTATCCCTTGCTCATGCAAAATCAATTGCTGCAGGGGTTTGGCAAATTTGATACCGCTGGATAACAGCGCATCGACAGGCTGATCTGCGATACCATACCCCTGCTGCATCTGTTGCAATAAATCCTTTGACACCTCAAAATCACGGGGCAATAAAAATCGTTTGATACGCTGCAACACTTGTAAATCAGCATGGTGGTCAATGTCAGTATTGCGCCCCAGTGTCGGCAAATCGGTTTGATAAAGCGGGTTCATAGTAGTGGTAAATCAGTGATGAATAAACAGATAGCCTAGCGCATTTTGGCAAATAAAAAACACCTGTGCGCCAAAAAAATCGAATTTTTTTGTTTAAAAATGTTAGACCTTAATCGACTGTGTGTATTTACTGGATGAATTTGACCTTTAGCTTGCCTGATGGGTTTCAATGACCAGTGAGATAATGATTGATTGGATAATGAAGGCTTGGGTAATGATGACTAGCATAGCGTTAGTCCATGTCATATGTCACGTTGATAAAACTGTATCATGTCACATTTATCGAACTATTTTGTCGCTGACGCTAAGCCTATTTTTGATTACACTATAGCCAACCTCTCTTGTCTTAACAGTATCAAAATCGAGCTACCCTTTGAAATCACCTAGAATCTTAGAAACGCCACCCAATTGGACCGAAGATGAAAAACCCGCGTTACCCGGTTCCCCGCCGAGTATTGCTCACTCTCGATCAAAAAGTATATTGTACTTTGTCATCGGTGTTTTTATTGCCATTTGTGGTGGCTTGGGCAACGGCATTATTACCGCCAATTTACCGCAAATCCAAGGCGAATATGCGCTGACACCCTCACAAGTGGCTTGGATACCTGCTGTGTATGTGATGGCAAATGTCAGCGCCAACCTGCTGCTGTTTAAAGCGCGTCAACAATTTGGGTTGCGCTGGTTTTCTGAAATATCCCTGCTGATGTTTATGCTGGTGATGTTTATTCATATATTTGTGCAAAACTATCCGATGGCTTTACTGGTCAGGGCGATAGGAGGCTTTGTCGCGGCGCCGTTATCCTCACTCGGGCTTTATTATGTGATGCAAGCATTCCCCAGTCAGTATCGCCTACAAGGTTTATATATTGGTTTTGGGGTCAGTGCGCTGGCGATTCCGTTGGCTTGGATAATGTCCCCTTATTTGGTCAATGTGAACGACTGGACTCGGCTTTACACCTTTGAGTTTGGTTTGGCGCTGTGTTGTTTTGCGATGGTAGTCGCCGTCAAGTTGCCACGAAGTTTACGTATCGAAGTGTATGAAAAGAAAGACATTCTCACCTTTTTGTTATTGGCGCCCGGTTTTGGGTTACTGTGTGGGGTGCTAGTACAAGGGTCGATTTTGTGGTGGGAAAACTCACCGTTATTGGCTTATATGCTTATTGGTGCGTTGGCGCTGTTGATGTCAGGCTTTTTCTTTGAGCATTACCGCAAAAATCCCTTGATTATGACCCGCTGGCTGGGAAGTTTTGCGTTATTGCGTTTTGTGGTCGGTGCTTTTTTACTGCGTTTGATTATGTCTGAGCAAAGTTATGCGGTGGTGAATTTTTTAAAATCCCAAGGTCTCATGTCCGACCAGTTTGTGGGTTTTTATACGGTCATATTTTTTGGTATGTTGGCAGGTTTGATAGTCAGCGCCCTGACCTTTTCACGCGATCATTTGATTCCGCCGATGGTGGTGGCGACTTTGCTCGTAGCGATTGCCGGTGTGTATGATGCCAATATGCTCACCAGTGACGTACGACCCCAAAATTTTTATCTCAGTCAATTTGCAGTCGCGTTTGCAGGCTCACTGTTTATGGGTCCATTGGTATTGATGGGATTTGGGCTGACGCTGCGACAAAGCGTCAATCATGTCATTACCTTTATCATCTTGTTTGGTGCGACCCAAAACTTTGGCGGGCTGATAGGCTCGGCTTTTTATAGCACCCTGCAACAGCAGCTCACCCAGTATCATAAACAAAGTATTTTACAGCAAATGCAATCGACAGATGCCACGGTAACCCAGCGGCTTCAACAATACCAAGCAGGGTTTAAACCCGTCATCACCGACAACAATTTGTCGCAGCAACAAGCCCAACAAGCCCTCAACCAAATTGTCACACGAGAAGCGCAGATTAAAGCGTATGGCGATATCATTACTGTGAATAGTTACATTGCCACGTTCTTATTTGCTTGGGGTATGATTAATATCGCCCGCAAAAAATACATTGAAAATCGGCAAAAAGTAGCAATTAAGCAAACTTAGATTGGATACGCTAGAAGGTAAAACAAGGCAACCCAATTAGATAACTGTTTTTAGATAACTGTTTTTTTTAGATAACAGTTTAATGATAAATTGAATGACCAATAAAATTTAATCATCAATAAAATGCTTACGGAAAACCCAACTCATGAGTAGTGAAGCAACAACCCAAAATGATGCGCCAGCTGATGACAGCGATGATAAACCCACACAGGCGCCTGAGAAGATTATCAACCCTAGGCCGCTTACCTTAATTATCATGTTGGTGGTTTTTTTGCTCGGTGTTGGGGTGATTTTATGGGCATGGCATTTGGGTCCGTTTAATACGCCACTGCAACAAACCGAAAACAGTTATGTTAAAGGCAATATCACCCTATTGTCGGCACAAATTAACGGTTATATCGAAAAAGTCTACGTCAGCGATTTTGAGGACGTCAAACAAGGTCAGCCGTTAGTTAAAGTCAGCAGTGCTAACTACTCACAGCAAGTGGTACAAGCGCAATCAGGGCTGGAACAAGCGACCACCAATTTGGCCAACCAGCAACAAATCATCGAGCAGCGCAAAGCCGATGTCAAAGCCGCGCAGGCAAAAGTAGCACAAGTTAAAACCCAACTAGAATTGTCGATCCAACAGCTGAAACGCCTTCAATCCTTGGTCGGTGTTGGCGCAGTGTCACAAAATGAAGTCGATACTGCTAAAGCGGCGGTTAAAAACAATGAAGCACTGATGAGCCAAGCAATCGCCAGTGTCGATGTCGCACGCGAAGGTCAAAAAACCGCGGAAGTGGCAAAGATTGGTTTGGTGGCACAGATTAAAAGCGCCAATGCACAGTTAAATCAAGCCAATACCAACCAAGACTATGGCTTAATCACCGCCCCGACCTCAGGTAGATTAGGGCAAATCAATATCCGTACCGGTCAGCTGGTGACGCAAGGCACACAGTTGGTTTACCTCATTCCAAAATCGATGTGGGTCATTGCCAATTTTAAAGAAACCCAAATTGATAAAATGAAAATCGGGCAAAAAGCGTGGTTTACTGTGGATGCCCTAGGCAAACAAAAATTTACGGGGGTAGTCAAAAGCATCTCCCCCGCAACAGGGTCAGAATTTAGTGTCATTAAAACCGACAATGCCACCGGGAATTTTACCAAAGTGGTACAGCGCATTTCTGTACGCATTGACATCGATGGCAACCAAAGTCGTCTGAATGAATTGATGCCAGGCATGTCGGTAGTGGCAACGGTAGATACGTCAAGTTAGCAAATTAACCCTTGTTTATTCTCCTCTACCAAACGCAATTTAGTCAGATAGGCTTAAAAAATCTTTCGCTAAATAAGCTGGGTTAGGATATTGATAGAACCCCTCACCCGTGGCTTCACCCAGTTTGTTAGTATCGACCAGTTCTGCTTTGAGCTTTTCAGCGGGCTGCTGCAAAGAGGGGTCCATTTTTGCCAGTTCATTAAAGATGTTGTAGTTGGTTGTCATGCCATTTTTATCCAAAATCGCCATCGGTCCAAAGGGTGAACCCGTGGCTATCATCCACGTTTTATCAATGGTTGCGGCATCGGCAACGCCGTTTGCCCACAATTTTAATCCCGCTACCAATAACGGAATCAATAAGCTATCCAGCACATAGCCTGATTTTTCTTTTTTCACCGCTATCGGTAACATGGCAATGGCTTTGGCAAATTCGATGACGTCAGCATAGACTTGTGGGTCGCAACTTGGGGCCGCCATCAACTCCACCGTATTACGGATATGGATATGATTGGCAAAATGCAGCATCAAGAATTTTTCTGGGCGGTTAGTAAAAGTCGATAACACGCTTGGCAATAACGTCGATGAGTTACTGGCAAACACGGTTTTGGCAGGGGCAGCGGCTGAGGCTTTGCTATAAAAATCTTGTTTGATATCTAAGCTTTCTGGCACCGCTTCAATCAATAGGTCTGCATCTTTTAACGCCTCATTCAAGTCAGTGGTGTAAGCCAAATTTTTGCTAGCTGCTGCCACTTGGGCATCGGTTTCACCTAGGTCATGCTGATGCTGATTGGCAAGGTCGGTAAAGCGGGTTTTCGCCTTAGCAATCGCGTCATCGTTAATATCATAAATAGTCACGTTAAACCCATGAAACGCACATTGCACCGCAATTTGGTTGCCCAATACGCCACTGCCTGCCACGGTAATATTTTTATAGGGTACTTTGGATAAATCCGCTTTGGGTGGTTTTAAAAAGTCAGGATTTTTAAAGGCGGGATTGGGGTATTGATAAAATCCTTCGCCCGTTGGCACGCCCAATTTATTTTGCTCGATGTAATCTTTTTTGAGCATATCAACGACTGCTTGGTCTTGTTGTTTGCCCTTAGCCACAGCAAGCTTATAAATATTGTAAGGGGTAGTCAGCCCCAGCATATCATAAAAAGCAAATGGTCCCATCGGCGAGCCTGTGCCAAGCATCCAAGTTTTATCGATGGTTTGAATGTCAGCAATGCCTTGGATATACAGCTGCATCCCTGCATTTAACCAAGGATTGAGTAGTGAATTTAGTACATAGCCCGAGGTTTCTTTGTTGACGATAATAGGCACCATACCGATTTGTTTGGCAAACGCGGTCACCGCATCAAATACATTAGGGTCAGTATCGGCATGTGACATAATTTCGGCAAGATTGCGCTTCCAAATCTCATTGGCAAAATGCATCATCAAAAACTTAGCAGGACGGTCGGTAAATTTGACCAAATCACTGGGCAACATGGTAGATGAGTTACTGACAAATACGGTTTTCTCGGGGGCGGCGGCTGAGGCTTTGCTATAAAAATCTTTTTTGATGGCGACATCTTCAGGCACCGCTTCAATCAACAAGTCTGCGTCTTTTAAGGCGGCGCTTAAGTCTGAGCTATAACGCAAGTTTTGCTCAGCGTATTTGGCTTGTTCGCTTGTTTCGCCCAAATCATCCTGATGACGTTTGGCGATACCGGCAAATTTGGTTTTGGCTTTATTGAGCACCTCGTCATTGATATCATACACAACGACTTTAAAACCATGAAACGCCGCTTGTACGGCGATTTGATAGCCCAAAACACCACTGCCTGCGACTGTGATATGGGTAAAATTAACAAGAGGATTCGACTCTGACATACAACACTCCTAGATTAACAGGCAAATACGCAACTTTATTTTTGGTATTATCGTATTTGCTGTCGACTATTTTTGATTAGATCAAAAGAAAAAAAACCGTTAGCCCAGTCACAGGCCAACGGTTGTTGAATGATTGAGGGCGATGTAGTTTTTCACCCAATGGATAACATGTTACCCCAAACAATGCCCCCATAACCGCCCCGCTACTGATTTTTTGCCAAATTTACAGGCTATAAAAATCTTTATTAAATGCCTGTTTTAGGTTGGTTGGCTCGGCACGTTTTTTATGATTTAAACGATGGCGCGTGGTCGAGGCGGTTTGATAGGCACGCAGTCGCGCATGTTGCAAATTACCAATCGGACGGTTGGCTTCAATACAGCGAAACGGGGTAAATGACAAATGCTCCATAATGTCAAAGTTGCCGTCATCCGGCACATCTTGGCAAGGGATGGTAAGTTTTGCCACTGTCACAAACGGGGCGTCTTTTTCATCCCATTCTTTGGTCAAATCATTGATGGGTTGGTCTTTTAAGTTACGGCACAACTGGATTTGCACATCAAACTCATAATCATGCTCACGGATTTCTTGTAAAATCAGAGGACGAATCGCCTCGTTAGTAGCGTTGACATCGAGATCTCGGCGTTTGATTTTGGCTTGTGACGCTTTGGTCGGGGCGACACGGATTTTTGCCATATAGTCGCCATGACGCACCGCCCCTTGTGAGTAAAAACTGTATAACAAGGTATTTTGCGGTTTGATGGTTTTAAATTTACTAAAAGCCCTAAAAGTCTTGAGGGATTCTTTGGATGGCAGTTTTTTGCCATATTGGGTAACCCAGTCAAAAGCAAATTTGGCCTGACCTTTTGCGCCTTTGGCAAAATAATCATTTAATTGTAAAAATAGCCGTGAAATATAACTATAGTCTTGGATAGTATTACAAAAGAAAATAGGAAAATTAATCAGATTGTAGTCAAAGTTTGGGCTATCTGGCTCATCTGGCAGTAATTTGTCGCCTTTGACACCAAAGACTTTAATCGCCAACCCTTGAGAAAGCCCCAACTTGTTGTCGGCAGCCACACGAGATGAGCCGTTAGAAAAACGAATCACCGCTTCATGGCGAGCGGGTTTGGCATAGATACCTTGGGCATATTCTTTGGGCAGTTTTGGTAAAATCTCAAAGTTGGCTTTTAACGCACAGTAGCCTTTGGCATGGGCATCTCGTGTGTGATAGTTGATTTTGCTAACCGTGTCTGATTTGCCGATATAGTCACGAATATCTGCGGTGATTTGGTCGATGGCTTTTTCATCGTCACTAGTAAGCTGGTCGATGGCTGGGTCAAACTTCGCATAACGACGACCGAATAATTTATTTAACATGATGATTGTCCTTTGTTATTTTCATTATTTTATAAGATTAGCAGTACTAAAAACGCCTAACCTTTTTTTATTTAGTTTTACGCTAATATGAATTTTCGTTAAGCTCACTAATCCATTTGAGTGCCGACAAGCTTGGTACAAAAAGATATTCGCCGCCTTGTAGGGTATTAAATTGCAAAATATTGGTATGACGCTTACGAATTGGCTCATCGGGTACGGTGAATACATCGCTATCAGCGTCACTACCTGCGTGTACGCCTAGCATTGGGTCACGTTCTTCCCCAAGGTTCATAAAGTTACCGTCATTAATCCATTGGCTTTGCAAAAACTCAAGCGTGTCCATGGCATGCGCGTTGATACCGATAAAAAATAAACCCCGCTCTTGACCGTCGTCTTGGGTCACGTTGGGCGGCACGATATCGCCATACGATACACTACGGCGGATAATACGATGAAGACGCACATCGCTTAGAATAAAGTCTTTGGTATTGCGTGGGTTCATACGGCGAGCATGGGCACCAAATGGGCAGCCTTTGCCATAGGGATCATCCGTGTAGTCAAATTTATTGTTTGCTACATTGTCTTTGCCGAGGGCTTCATCATCGTGATCTGGGCTTAGGGTGATGGGAGCGCCCGAACGCCAGCGACCGAACATTTTTGCCCCCAATTTATCGGCTTTAGCTGGGTCATTGTCGCTTTGTTCTAGGCAATAGCGGTGAAAGTCAGCCACATTACTGCGGTATTTTCGCAGTACCATAAACGAGCCGTTTTTACCCAATACTTCAGGCTGTGGCATAGGGGGTACCACGCCCGCTTCACCTTTATAACCTAACACAAATTCACCCGCCGCAATCGGGCGTTCGGTGTTATTTTCAAGGCTAATACCACTGCCATCAACTTCTGGGTTACTGATGCCATCGCGATAACCAAACACGTTTTTGACATCACCATCTGCGCCAAAATCATGTTCCACCAAGATTTCGATGGCGTTACGGCTGATATCTAGATAAGGGGCAAACGCCTGTTTAAGTTCGTCAAGTTTGGCTTGCCATTTTTCTTGGCTATCGGCAATTACCGCGCCACAAATATGAATATCGCCTTTATCACCAAATGGCGCAAGCCAGTTACTCGGGTCATTATCGCCTTTGTCACCCAAGATATCTGAGCGACCTGCCATACCTGTTTTGAAATTTTCTGGGAAAGAATCAAGCGAGCTTTGCGGTAAGCCTAAAGCTTTTAGCCCCTCATACGTCATCACAATGGTCAAATTAGCATCCATATCTTTTTGGAAATTTTTTGAGCCTGTGACGTTTGGTAATACCGCTTTTAGTAATTCACGACCCGCATTGCTGTCATTGACTTTTAGCGCGACAAGCGTGCCATAGTAAGGTGCAGGGCGGTCATGCAAAATGATGGCTTGAATATCCTCAAGTTCCATCGTGGCGATATTGGGATAGATAGCGTTCGTTGCCCGTGTGGTGACGCTGTGCAGCTGCGTGCTAATTTTTTGTCTGGCTTCATGTACCCGTTCTTTGACACTGCCTTTTTCAGCGGGTGTTTCGCTGTGTTCAAATTTGTCTTTAACGGCCTCTATGCCATGCTCGATACCATCTTGTAGATGGGTTTTTAATTTGCCAAGTAGGCTTTCATTCGCTGGGTTGTCGTTATTCATGGTCGTTCCTAGCAGAGAATTTCAAAAATTTGATGCTAAGAATCTGCTCACCATGCACCACGCTAAATATCGCTTATGGTAAAAATCACGCAACAAATGGCTTTTGTATCGAAATTTTAACCTAAAGCTTGCCCGTTCAGAGTATGCTTATAATAGTACGATAAACGTGATATGGTGAATACAGGTTCTAAGTGGGCTTATTGGGCTTGTTCAATGGCTTTATTAATGCCACGCACGATTTTGTCATTACGCGCAATATCACGAACCGTCAGATGAGGCACACCCACATACCAACCGGTAGCGGTAATCTGATGGTCAAGGATGAATTGCTTAACCGTCGGGCTTTTAATCCCAGGCCAACCCTCTACATTGCCAAAAATCAAGTCCATGAGTTCTGGAATTTTGGTAGCAAAGTCATTAATGTAAGCATCCCAATCGCCATCATAGGCGGTACAAAACAGGAGCTTGGTGTCATTGTCTAAAAACACCAACCGCAAATCATGCAAGGTGCCTACATTGGTCGCCCCTGCAAGATTGCCTTTGGTGATTTCTAAAATTCGCTTGATACGAGCTGCCCCATCTTTGGTTAAGGGAGCGATGGCGGTGAGTTCAGACACTTTGCCTGATTTTAAGCCCTTTTCACCGGCACTGGTGACAGAATGGTCATAGCCATCATTAGCGCCCTCTTTGAAGTTTGCCATGAGCATTTGTGCTTTCAATGCCACATCATCTAATAAAGAAAGTTTTTCGTTGTTTTCAGTTGTCATGTTTTATTGCCCTTATAGTTAGTTGATCATTAAGTAAAGTGCTTGATTTAAATTTATTTATCTCATAGTTTTATTATTTAAAATTTAAATCCTTTTTATTATATAAGCCGCAAAAAGCAAAAAGCGTTAAAATAACTTTTATCACCCATAAAATTACAAAACTAAACTATTGATTAAAAAATGACATACTAGAAACCATAAAACCGAAGCATTAATTTAAAAAATTCTCATTACAATCAATAGATTATTTAACTTTTAAATATAAAATCTGTGTAGAAAAATCACTTTTCCTGCTATGTGGGACCTCAAAAAATTTGGGACCTTGGACTTTGATGATTAACTTTAGCAAAGTAGCTTGCTGGTCTAATCTCACCCTATAACTGGCTACCACTTTTAAAAAAAGTCTATCAGTTAAAAGATTTATCAGTTAAAAGATGCTTATCATGGCTAGGGTACATTCCACTCACCCTGTCGGATGATAGATATAGATAGGTATAATAGGTAAAACCGAGGCGTAAAACGTGCCTTAGTTAGCACGTTTTATCACAAGCATTTAAGAGGCCTTTAATATGTATTTAAGATGAAGTTAAGAGGCGATGGCGTGTTTGGGTGTTTCAGTGGCAGGTGTTTTTGAGGCTGCCGTGTCACGGGTTTGTTGCGGGGGTGCATAGTTATTAGCGACAATTTCACCAAACGGCCCTGTCAAATTTGGCTTGACCAAGGTGTTTTGGGTGTCAATCGGTAATAATGGGAAAACCAATTCAGCAAAACGATACGCTTCTTCCAAGTGTGGATAGCCTGAAAAAATAAAGTTATCAATGCCCAAATCCGCATACTCTTGAATACGCGCGGCAACGGTTTGTGGGTCGCCCACCAATGCCGTACCTGCGCCACCACGTACCAGTCCAATCCCTGCCCATAAGTTGGGCGAAATTTCTAAGTTATCACGGCGACCGCCATGCAATGCTGCCATACGTTGTTGTCCCACCGAGTCCATTTGGGCAAATTTGGCTTGGGCGGCGGCAATGGTGTCGTCAGTGACATAACTCAACAATTCATCAGCGGCTTGCCAAGCGGCTTCATTGGTTTCACGCACGATGACGTGCAGGCGAATACCATAACTTAATGTGCGACCTTTGGCAGCGGCTTTGGTTTTAAGCTGCTCAATCTTCTCTTTGACGTCAGCAGGCGGCTCACCCCACGTCAAATAACTGTCAACTTGTTCGGCAGCCAGTGTTTGCGCGGCCTCAGATGAACCGCCAAACCACAACGGCGGATATGGCTGTTGTAGAGGGGGATATAGCAATTTGGCATCTTCGACTTGCAAGCGTTCACCGTTAAAGGTAAAGGATTCGCCTGTGTGCGAGCGGGTTAAAATCTCTCGCCAAATCGTGGTGTATTCACTGGCTGTCTGATAACGCGTCGCGTGGTCTTCAAAGATGCCATCGCCTTTAAGCTCTTGTTCGTCGCCGCCTGTGACCAGATTAAGCAGCAATCGACCATTTGATAGTCGATCAAAGGTGCCTGTCATACGAGCGGCAAGCGCGGGTGTCGTCACCCCAGGGCGTAATGCCACCAAAAACTTTAAGCGAGTGGTCGCATCAATGAGACTAGCAGCGACCAACCAAGGGTCTTCACATGAGCGACCTGTCGGAATCAACACGCCTTCATAGCCAAGGTTATCGGCTGCCACTGCAATTTGCTTCATATAAGTATGGTCAACGGTTCTTGCCCCTTTACTCGTGCCTAAATAACGACTGTCGCCATGTGTTGGTATAAACCAAAAAATTTTCATCGTAACACCTGCTTGTAAGCTCAAAAATTGATTAAGATAACTCGCCTTTTGTCATGGGCGGTTTATCAGTAGCCATAAGCTTAAAGCAAATATCGCTCAATAAAAAATAACAAAAACTGCTTTGGTTAGCACAAAAACTACTTAATAGTTTTGCTGCTAACCCTATCAATTTAATCGCTAAAGCAGTGACATCAAAAAAAACGCTTTACAGTTTTCACCACAAAGCGTTTTTATCGTCAAATGAAGTCATATCAACAGCAGATAAACAAGCCCAAATCTTAAAAATAGCACAGCAAGCGAGACAACAAGCGAATTTGACGCGTATTACATCGGATGTAGCAGACGATAAGTTTGCCAACTTGCTTATCAGGATTTAGCGTTAGCTGCTAGGTTGTATGGCATCATGCATTGTTGCTTGGGTTAAAGTTGGGTTACACAAGGCTAAAAACTGATAGCCAAATCCTCGTAAAAAATGCCCTTGTCGCACCGCTAGCAAGGTGGTATTTTGATGAAATAGCGGCTCGCAACCCAGTAATGTTAACTGGGTGTCTTTATTGGGATTGAACGCCATATCGGCGATAATACCAATGCCCATGCCAAATTCCACATAAGTTTTTATCACATCAGAATCCAAGGCCGTCATCACGATATCAGGCTGTAATTCTGCTTTGGCGAACGCCTCATCAATCATCGTTCGCCCGGTATGACCACTAATGTAAGTGATAATCGGATAATGGACAATGTCGGCAAGCGTTACCTGTTCAAGCTGGGTTAGCGGATGGTTTGGCGGCACCACAATCGCATGATACCAGTGATAATAAGAAAAAGTCACAAGCTCGCTATAGCTTGACAAGGCTTCGGTGGCAATGCCAATATCCGCTCGTCCATCAAGTAGCATTGCCGCAATTTCTGGCGGTGCGGCTTGTAGCAATCGCAAATGCACCTTAGGAAAAAGCTGTTTAAACGCTTGCACAACGGGCGGCAAAATATAACGAGACTGGGTATGGGTGGCTGCGATGGTCAATTCGCCTTTATCTTGGCTGGTATATTGTTCAGCCAAGGTTTTGATATTGTTGGCATCATGTAGCATCCGCTCTACAATCACCAATAACTCTTTACCCGGTTCGGTCAAACCTAAGAGCCGTTTACCCTTACGCACAAACAGCCCGACGCCAAGCTCATCTTCTAAGTCTTTGATATGTTTGGACACACCCGATTGTGAGGTAAATAATGCATTGCCCACTTCCGTCAAGTTATAGTCACAGCGTACCGTTTCTCGAATAATACGAAGTTGTTGAAAATTCATAGTCTGTTGGCCCAAATAATCCGATAATGAATCAAATTAGTGTAAGCCGAGCGGCCTAGGACAACAAACGCCTATCAAACAAATTAATATTCCAAAATTACATATGCCAATCACACAAAAAAACAAAATTCGAATAACCCAAGCAGTTTGTTGCTCGGGTTATATTTACTCATACTGAGCCTTTGATATCAGCTAATACGCACTAAGACATGCGCCCTTTAGGCGACGGATGGATGGTTTTTAGGGGATGATTGAGTAGTTTGCGGGTGTAGTCTGGCTTCGGCGCTCGATAAATCTGGCACTGCCACAGAGGGTAATATTTCGGCTTGTTCGACTTGTTTATTAATGCCTAACTGCTGATTGGCTTGCGCTGATTTTTCTTTAATGGCTTGGGCGCGTCGGCCTTTGGCAGGTGCCCACTCAAGTATCGGCAACGCGCGCGCCACCGCTAACACAATACGGTCACGCAACTGTTGGCTTGAGACGGTGTATTCTAGGGTAAAGTCTTTATCCGTCGCATACACGCCTATTGGCAATGTTTGGGCTTGGAAAAAACTAAACAATGGGCGAAGTTGGTGCTCTAGAACCAGTGCATGACGATCGCTACCGCCAGAGGCAGCCAATAATACCGGCACATCCACGAGCGCGGTCTGCTCCACAAAGTCAAATAAGTGTTTAAACAATCCGGTAAAAGACGCGCGATACACTGGCGTTCCTACAATCAAGGCGTCCGCCGCCTCAATCGCTGCTAAGTCGTTTTGTACTCGCTCTGGCAGTTGGTTACGATAAATCGCCCCACTGAGTAAAGGCCCGATTTCACTAAGTTTGATAAAATGTACGTTGATGGGCGTGGCTTGTGCCAACTCATCTACAATATTTTGCACCAGACTTTCGGTTTTTGATGGTGTGTTGAGCCCACCTGATACCGCAACGATATTGAGTGGGATAGTTGGATTTGCTTGATTGGTTAGATGTTGAGTCGCAGACATCTTTATTCCTTATTTAGTTTAATACTGTAAATCGATGACATTTCGATAAGCCCATTAAACGAAAAATTAAGCCGTTTGTGAAACAACAATATCTGCATTATTTAGCTGATTTTTTGCTATATCAAATTTGCCATATCAAAGTGGTAAACCTGCATGGCTACAATTGGCGTTTATCGACCCATTGAGCCAAACTATCGCCTGTGGCTTGCACCAACATCACCAATGCCACTAACACCACAATGACTGATACCATCATTTGCACATCAAAGCGCTGATAGCCATAACGATAGGCAATATCGCCCAAGCCCCCCGCCCCAATTGCCCCAGCAATGGCAGACGAATTAATCATGGTGACAATCGTCACGGTAAACCCGGCAATAATGCCAGGCAATGCTTCGGGCAATAAGACATACCGAATAATCTGTGTACGGTTACAGCCAATCGCTTGTGCCGCTTCTATTAAGCCTGGGTCAACTTCACGCAGACTCACTTCGGCAATTCGAGCAAAAAAAGGGGTTGCGGCTAAGGTTAACGGTACCACGGCTGCCCACACACCATAGCTTGTACCGACAATCATTCGAGTGGCTGGAATAATAGCCACCATCAATATCAAAAAGGGAATAGCACGCACGATGTTCACCGACCAACCCAAACTTAGATTGGTCAAAAATGATGGGGCAATACCTTGCTCGCTTGAATTGACCAATAACAATGCGATCGGTAACCCCAATAAAAACGCTAAAATCGCTGATACGCCAACCATAATCAGCGTATCAATCAACCCCGTCAGTAACAACTCAAGCATAACCGATTAACTCCACATGCAAAATTTGATTTCCCAAGCGCTGGGTCAACTGGGCGACATCCAACCCAGTGGTTGCGACGCCAATGACGATATTGCCTACCAAGTAGCCTTGAATGGTATCCACTTGATTTTGATACAAAGAGACGGGCGCTTCAAATTGCGCAAAAATTGCTTTTAAATCAGGGGCAGATTTTACTGGGGCAACGTATCTTAGGTTGAGCAAGGTATGAGTGGCATTGTGCTTGTCGGTGAGTTTATCCTCACCCAAATCAATGGATGACTGATTATAGCCTAGTAACTCTTGGGTCATGGTGTGCATGGGTGAGGCAAATACTTTCCACACCGGTCCTGTTTCAACGATTTGCCCTTGGTTAATGACAATCACTTGGTCACAAATATCTCGAATGACTTGCATTTCATGGGTAATGAGCACAATGGTAATGCCGAGTTTTTTATTAATTTGCTTGAGTAACTGCAAAATCAACTGGGTGCTTTCTGGGTCTAGTGCTGACGTGGCTTCATCACACAATAACATTTTGGGTTCATTCACGAGCGCCCGCGCAATGCCCACCCGCTGTTTTTGACCGCCTGATAACTGAGAAGGATACATCAATGCTTTATCACTGAGCCCCACCATCTCTAGCACTTTCGCCACACGTTTCTTGATATCAGCCTGACTTACTTTGGCGACTTTTAATGGCAAGGCGACGTTGTCTTGTACCGTTTTACTCGACAGCAGATTAAAATGCTGAAAAATCATACCAATGCCTTGTCGCAGCTGTCGTAGCTGTGCTTGGTTGAGTGAGGCCACATTGTTATCATCGATATAAACATGACCATCACTAATCGACTCCAAGCCGTTGATAATGCGTAATAAAGATGATTTGCCTGCCCCGCTTTTACCGATAATACCCAGAATTTTGCCTGTTGGCACCTCAAGTGAGATATCTTTTAGTGCATGAATCGCTTGCGCTTGTCCTTGATAAAACTTATTGACCTTGTCGATTCGGATATAGGGAGGTGATGAATGACTGTCATCTTGGGTAATATGAGTAAACGACTGCATAGCATGATCCTTTGTAATTATTATGGCTAAAACTTGTTAACGCATTACGAGGTCCAACCTGGAAACCAAAGTTTTCCCCCGATTTCTTTGTCAAGCACTTGTTTTACGTTGGGTGACGTTTGATAAATGTGAATAAATTTTTTCAGCTGTTCGGCTCGTTCAGGATTTTTTTGGGCAAAATCATCCCGAGTGACAAATAAAATCGCATAGCGGTTGTTGGTGGTATCATCAAGGATTAAGGCTTGATTGGGGTCAATGGTTTTGGCTAAGCGCAAATAATGCGGGTAGCTAAACACCAAATCAGCATCATCAACCGCTCTTGCGGTCTGCGGGCCTTCAACTTCAACAAATTGCAATTGTTTTGGATTGCTGCTGATATCGCTTAAGTTAGACAGAAAATTATTTGGGTCTTTTAGCCCAATTAATTTTGCCTGTTGCAGCAGTAGTAGCGCTCGCCCTTGATTAACAGGGTTGTTTGGCACCATGGCTGATTAAAATCCGTCATGCTAATTCCTTACCGCTAAATGCTTGAATAAGGCATCATGGTAAAGATTTTTTTTCGCAAAGATAACCAAGATATTTTGCTATCTATAGCAAGAAATGTGATGAACAGCATGTCATTTGATTGATTGGGTGAACATAAAAAAAGCCCATCAATCTTTTAATGGGCTTAGACCAACAGGTAAATTTTTGGATAAATTTCTAACCAATAACAAAGCTAATTTGTAGGGATAGGTTTTTTCAAACCATCAAAAATATCCCCACTGTCGGTGATAATTTACTGTCAGCTGATATTGATTTTCATCAATACCCGCTGCTTTGAGGGCTTTTTTTAACTCCCACGTATCAAAGACGGCTTGGGAGCAATGATTGCTAAAGCCAAATTGTGCTAACACCGTCTTTGGTAATGGGATTTGACTTTTGATAGTGGTTGATTGGGTAATCATAAATTTATCCAATAGTTTGCAAACACATGGTTAGAGAGCCAATAGCCCAGCGGCAGATTGACCAAAACACCCGCTGTAAACGCAAGTACAGGTTTAATGCCCACGCTTGCCAATGCTTTAAATCGCGTTGTCATACCAATGGATAAAAACGTTAAGGTAAAAAACCAACCGCGATAGTCTTTGATAAGACCTAATGCTTGTTTATTAAAAGCTTCAGCGTTGGGTGCAATCAATACAAATAAGGTAGTGATGATTGAGGCAATAAAAAAACCGATAATAAACTTAGGAAATCGACGCCAAATCTCTGATTTATCAATTCGCTCGTTCGTTGAAGCACGCTCCCAGACAGTGACCGATAAATAAGCTGCCAAAAATGCCCATAATCCAACAAACATATCTCGGCCTACCACTTTCATTAATGTAAAGGCTTGGGTAGCAGACTCATTACCAATCGCTTCAACCGCTGCAAAACCAGCAGCATCTGCAAATTCAGACGTTCCAATCCAGGCACCGGCAATCGCAGGTGGCAAATCCAACAACTTACAAGCAAATGGCAGCGCAAAAATCATAATTACTGCCCACACAATCACCAACGAAATTGACGCCGCCACATGCTCATGCTTGGCTCTACAGGCACCGCCAATGGCAATCGACGCTGACACCCCACACACCGAGCCACCTGCCCCAAGGGTCGCTGCAAATCGGTTATCAAGCTTAAACACTTTTGTTGCTACGAAATAAATGGTAGAAAAAGTCACAACCGAAACAATTAAGGCTTGTACGATGGCCGCCGGACCCGCTTTTAAAATCGTAGTGAAGGGTAAGGTTGCCCC